>JAVHRJ010000298.1:0-3542 GCA_036171595.1 Bacteroidales bacterium | reverse complement strand
AGATTATTCAGCAGCAGAAACCCTATTTCTAATTCTAATGAAGAATAATAAAGAAATTCTTGGTGAAAAACATCCAGTTTATGCTAATTCTTTAGAAAACATAGCTAATTTATACTACGTAATGGGAAATTACGCTACAGCAGAACCTTTGTATATGGAGGCACTTAAAATAATGAATAATGCCATTGCCCAAAATTTTGCCTTTTTATCAGAGAATGAAAAAGAAATGTATTTTAAAACTGAAGTAGGAATTTTTGCAAATTTTTATTCTTTTGCATTGAAGAGAAAAACAGAAAATCCTGAAATTACAAAAACTGTATTTAATAATGTTGTGAAAAATAAAGGATTATTACTAAAGTCTTCTACTGCGATGAGAACAACTATTCTAAATAGTAATGATACCGTCCTTATTTTACAATATGAAAAATGGATTAGTTTGGAAAAAGAAATCTCAAAACTCTATTCCACAGAAATTTCAAAGCGCAATAAAAATCCTGAAGAGCTGGAGCAACTAGCAAATGATTTAGAAAAAGATTTAGTGCGCAATTCGAAGGCATTTAGTAGTTTTGAAAAATCTCAAAACCTAGGCTGGGAAATCATTAAAAACAGCCTTAAGCCCGATGAAGCCGCCATTGAATTTATTCGGTTTGCTGAAGGACAGAAGAACGATACTACTAATTATTGCGCTCTGTTAATTACACCACAAAGTAGACAACCGGAAATGATCCATCTATTTACGGAAAATGAATTGGAATCTATAATAGGTAAAAATACTCATAACAATTCAGAATACATAAATGATATTTATGGAACAAATGATAATACAAATGAAGCTTTATATAATTTGATATGGAAGCCGATGGAGAACCTACTTTCTAATGTTAAAACAGTTTATTATTCTCCAGATGGTCTTTTGAATAAAATTTCTTTTTCTGCACTAGGGAAAGGGAAAAACTTGTATTTATGCGATAACTTCCATTTAAAGCAAGTAAGTTCAACTGAAAAAGTTGCCATGCCTGAAAACACTAGTATTGATAAGAATTTTACTGCTTGTATTTATGGAGGTGTTGAATTTAATTCTGATTCTATTAAAAACTCTATATGGAATTATTTACCTGGTACTTTAATTGAAGTAAACGATATTAAAACTAATCTTTCAGAAAATAATAATATTGTAAAAACATATATTGGTAAAGAAGCAACAGAAATTTCTTTTAAAAATCTATATGGTAATGATGGCGTGCGGCCTTCTATATTGCACATTGCCACACACGGTTTCTTTTACCCTGATCCCGAACAAATAGAGAAAGAGGAAAAAACAAAAGAAAAGGTTGAGACTGGTTTAGTTGTTTTTCGGGGTGGAAATACAGGCTTTGGTTTGTGGCAATTTGTAAAAAATAAGAATCCTTTAATGCGTTCAGGCTTGGTTTTAGCAGGAGCAAACGGAGTTTGGAATATGAGATTTGCAGGAGAAGGAGAAGATGGAGTTTTAACTGCACAGGAAGTAACTCAATTAGATATGTCAAAGACACAATTGGTTGTTCTCTCTGCATGTGAAACAGGCCTTGGCGAAATAAAAGGAAGTGAAGGTGTTTATGGATTGCAGCGAGCATTTAAAATGGCTGGTGTAAAATTTTTAATTATGAGTTTGTGGCAAGTCCCTGATAAAGAAACCTCAGAATTTATGACAACATTCTACACAAAACTTATAGAAACAAAAAATATAAGAACCGCATTTAATAATACCCAAAAAGAAATGAGACAGAAATATGACCCGTACTATTGGGGAGCGTTTGTATTGATTGAGTAATTATAGTTGTTATTTTTTCTAAATTTGAACAAAATGGGAAATAAGATATTTAACAAATCAAAAAAGAATTATGGTATTAAAACAATACCATTTATAGAATTTGTTAAAATTGAGAATTTAATAAAATGGATAACATTATATAGAGCTAAAAAGCACGATTTTAAAAAGTACCCATATAAAATTATAAAAATAGATTTTTTAAGATGTAAGTTTTTAAAACCATATCATATAACATCCCTTGCTTGTTTAATAAATGAATATCAGAAAATCGGATTTAAAGTCAATTTAATTAATATACCTGTAGATATTTCAGAATATTTTAAATCATTTAAATTTGACCAATTTTGCGGTTTTGTAAACGAAAACAATTACCAATTACCTTCTGATTCAAAAACTTTTCCTTTATGGCGAATAGAAAAAACTGCTATTGATTTATATCCAAAATATGTACAAGATTATTTTGAAAAACTTCATTTTAAAGGGAAAAGCTTGATTTCATTAAGTTTAGTGTTAGCCGAATTAATGAATAATGTATTTGACCATTCTGAATCCAAAATACCAGGTTATACTTTCACTCAATATAATACAAGAAATGAAACCATTACTTCATGTGTCTGCGATTTTGGAGTTGGCATACCAAAAAAAGTCAATAATTATTTAAAAAATAAAAATCTTCAAATAATTGATAATTACGAAGCACTTTTAAAAGCTTTTGAATTATCATTTTCGACTTTATCTAAACCTCACAATAGGGGATTTGGACTTGATACTATTGCAACCTTAATTAAAAATATGAAAAGCAGACTTTTAATAGTTAGCAATAATGTGGTTTACAATATTAATAATGACGGAGTAATTGTTCATGGTAAACTTAACGAATACTTTCCCGGAACTTTAGTCGTTATTTATTTGAATGCAAAAGAATTACCGCTTATTGAAGAAGAACTTGAAGATGAATTGTTAATACTATAAGTTTTTTGTATCTTTGTATTTCAAAATTTACAATGGTAAAATTAATTGTTAAAGATATTACATCAGGTACACTTTCGAATACTGAAGGTACAGTTTTGTATTGTGCAATTGAATCTGCGTTAAAAAACAATAATTTAATATTTTTATCGTTTGAAGGTATAAATACTATTTCAAGTTCATTTTTAAATTCTTCTCTTGGTAGTTTAGTTGATAAATATGGCTTTAATATTCTTAAAGATAAAATAAAAATAATAAACTACACTAAACCTCTTGCAAATATTATTTCAAAATATATTTCAGATTTAAAAACATATACTTCAGCATAGTATAGATTTTATATTACTTTTTCTTAATGCTTTAAAGGATTGTATTCAAAATAAAATTAATTTCTTGTTTAAATAAATAGTCATGGAAATTTCATTCCGTTTTTAAAATACCGTTCTCTAAAAAATACTTTACACATTGTTTTTTTATTAATTCAAGATTGACTTTAATAACATTATCTACAATTATTTTATCATTCATTTGTGGTAACATATTAAAACAATTTGTTATTCCATTTAGTACTACTAAAATAGAAATACAAATATCTGACAAGATATTTATTTCTTTAATTCTTTGCATTTCATATGTTAGTGCACCATAATGTTCATATTTTGAATATAAAGACCATCTTTCATAAACACCTACAAATGATTTTGTGTATGGATTATTTTTCATGGCTAATATCATGTTTATTATAGATATACTTGTGTGATTT
>JAVHRJ010000297.1:0-3548 GCA_036171595.1 Bacteroidales bacterium | reverse complement strand
GAAAAAAATACTTTTTGTAATTAACCCAAAAGCTGGAGTAAGAGCTAAAATAAATTTAAGCGAGAGCATAAATAAATGGCTAAATAACAAAGCCATACCAGAATATTTGTATTGGGAAAATATTAACGTTGATATTTCAAATGTTATAACAGAAAAAATAAAACAAAATAATTTCGATGCAGTTATTGCCGTTGGTGGCGATGGAACAGTTAATAATGTTGCAAAAGCTTTAATTGGGAATAATTTGCCTTTTGGAATTTTACCAATGGGTTCAGGCAATGGACTTGCAAGGCATTTAAAAATTCCAATGAATTTACAACAAGCAACAAACGTTATTATAAAAGGGAATACGACAAAAATTGATTCATGCACAATTAACAACATTCCATTTTTTTGTACAGCAGGTATGGGTTTTGACGCACACATTGGACAACTTTTTGCAAACTCTAAAACAAGAGGTTTTAAAACTTATACAAAAATCGTTTCATCTGAATTTAAAAAATACAAAGCCGAAGAATACACAATAAATGCCGATGGGGTAGAAATAAAAACTAAAGCATTTTTAATTACAATTGCAAATGCAAACCAATATGGCAATAATGCATTTATTTCGCCACTATCAAACATTTCAGATGGACTAATGGATATTGTCATTCTAAAACCATTTAATTTTATTTATTCGCCATTAATAATATCGAGATTATTTTTAAAAAAAACACACAATTCAAAATTTGTTCAAACTTTTAAAGCAAAAAAAATTATTGTTTATAGAAATGAGAAAAAACCAATTCATTTTGACGGAGAGCCACTAATAATGGGTAATGAATTGCACTTTAATATTATAAATAATTCATTAAATGTAATAGTTCCCAAAAAAAAATAAAAAAAAATCAGTTTTTTTTAAATTCTTAGACAACTATTTTAATGTAAAATTGTCTTACTTATAAAAAATAAAAATTTATGAAAACATTAACTATTTTAATTTTGCTTTTAGTTTTATTTAATATAAAAACAATTTTTGCTCAAAACCCTAATCTTACAGTAAAGATTAATAAAATATCAAACGACTTTTATACTGTAAATAATCAAGATAAACACATTGTAACATTTGAAATTGCTGGAATTCAAAGTAATAAACAGGCCGAAAATTTATTAAAATCAGTAAGGGGGTATCGTGGCGTTGAAGATTTTAATCTTATTCAGATAGTTGGAACTAACAATTGGAAAGCTTCAGCTATATTATATAAATATGCCAAAGAAGATTACTTTAAATATTTTTTTAAATTTATGAAAGTAACCGAAGTAATAGTTGAAAATAATAAAGTTTTAATTGATAATTTATAAAGTCATGAAAATTAATTTATTTAAAACCGCTATACTATTAATTGCAATAGTTCTTGTTAATAAATTAAATGCCCAATTAATAGTTAATGTAGGGCAAACTCCAACACAATTAGTGCAAAATGTTTTAGTTGGAGGTGGAGTTTTAGTAAACAATGTTACATTTGTTGGTAGTACAACTGGAACTTATAGGCAAATTGGTGAATTTTCGAACGGGAGTACTACAAACCTTGGAATAAATGCTGGTGTAGTAATATCATCGGGCAATGTTAGTGTAATTCCAAACGCATCTTCACAACAATTAGATCAAAATTATGGAAGCAGTGGAGATGCAGATTTAGCACAATTATTAGGCACAAGCATTTCCAATTCATACGATGCAGCTATTTTAGAATTCGATTTCCAACCTTTATCAAATACAGTTAGTTTTAAATATGTATTTGGTTCAGAAGAGTATAACGATTATGTAAATTCTAACTTTAATGATGTTTTTGGTTTTTTTATAAGTGGCCCTGGCATAACTGGACCATTCTCTAATAATTCTGCAAATATTGCACTTATACCTTTTACTACTACACCAGTTGCAATTAACAACGTAAATAATGGCGGACCAGTAAGTGGTTGTGCTACTGGGCCTTGTACAAATTGCACATATTATATTGATAATTGCTCAGGAGGAACAATAATTTATGATGGTTTTACAACCGCATTAACAGCTACTGCCAATGTTCAGCCATGTCAATGGTATCACATCAAACTTGCAGTTAGCGATATTTATGATGGAGTATTCGATTCTGGAGTTTTCTTAGAAGCAAATAGTTTTTCATCTGATGCTGTAAATTTAAGTTCTTATTACACAAATCCATCTTTAGGTTTAAATGCAATTGAAGGTTGTTCCGATGGGTTAATTAGTTTCACTTTAAATAATCCAGCTACAGTTAACGATACTATATTTTATACTATTAGCGGAACAGCGACAAATGGAATTGATTACACAACTATACCTAGTTATGTTATTATTCCAGCAGGATTTGATTCTACTAGCATTATTATTAATGCTGTAATGGATGGGCTAACTGAAGGAACTGAAACAGTAATTTTACATGTTCAAACTTCTTCGTGTGGCACTCAAGATATTACTTTAAACATAACAGATAACACTCCTATTTTAGCTACTGTTACTGCCGATCAAACGATTTGCGATGGGAATCAGCCCGTTAATTTTAGTGTTGCTGCTTCAGGAGGAGTTGCTCCAATTAGTTTATTGTGGAGTAATGGTTTAGGTTCGAGTGCTAACATATCTACAAGCCCTCTAGTTGGAATAACAACTTACACTGTAACTGCTACCGATGCTTGCGGTGCAACAAAAACTGATAGCATTCTTATTACAGTAAATCCTACTCCAACTGCTACATTCACAGCACAAAGTCCTATTTGTGCTGGATTACCATCATCAATAGTTTATACTGGAACCCCAGGTGCTACAATGACATGGAACTTAAATGGAGCAACCATTTTATCAGGAACTCCATCATCTGGGAATTTTGGTATTACCTGGAACGCTGCTGGAACATATGCAATAACTCTTTCTGTTACAAATAGCGAAGGATGCATAAGTACTTTAGAAACTCACTATATTCAAGTACTTGGAGCTGGCACTCCAAACTGTTGCATAGCTCCTACACCAGACGCAGGTCCTGATTTGCAATTTTGTGGACTTTCTGGAAATTTTCAAGCAATAACTCCAGACGATCCAAGTTATGTTGGAACATGGACTCAAATTACTGGGCCTGGAATTTCAAATTATGGCGATATTCATTTAATAAATTCAACCATTTCAGTATCTTTACCTGGTACATATACCTATCAATGGAACGAAGTAAATGGGCCATGCGATTCTGCTGATGTTGTTTCAATTCTATTTATTCAAAATCCAATTGCAAATGCAGGTCCCGATTCTTCATTATGTGGCTTGAATTACAGCATGTTAGCTCAACCTAGCTCTGGTATTGGCACATGGTCAGGAACAGGTATAACTTCTCCATCAAACCCAAACTCAAATGTAACTGTTATTGCTTATGGCACATATACATACGTTTGGACAGAAAACAATAATGGATGCTTAAGTACTGATACTGTATTAATCGATTTCTTACAAGTTCCAAATGCTAATGCAGGAACTGATGGTACTGGATGTGGGTTTAGTT
>JAVHRJ010000296.1:0-3562 GCA_036171595.1 Bacteroidales bacterium | reverse complement strand
AAGGGAGCTAACCCACAAGACCTTTCGTCATGCTGAACTTGTTTCAGCATCTGTTCAATAGTTTATTCCTTATTAACCTTTACCGTTGCAACGCTACGCCCTGTTTCAGCTTTTAGTAAATACAAACCTGCTGGCAATTGCTCGGTATTAAAAACATACTCGCTTACATTTGTTTTTGCTTGCATTACAATTTTACCCGATGCATTTATTAAACTTAATGTAGTTGGCTCAGTTAATGTGCTTTTTAATTTAACGGTAAGTGTTTGTTTAAAAGGGTTTGGAAAAACCTCGGGTAATAAATTTGTATTTGCAATTTCGTTGCTACCTAAAGCATTAACAACGTGTAATGTTATTGGTAATCTGTTTAATGTTAATACGGTAATGTACGCATTTGTAACATCACACGTATAAACTCCCGAATCGCTATGTTGTACGTTAGGTATTTCCCACAAACCCGAGCCATTATTACCAACTAAAACTCCATTTTTATACCAGTGGTAAGTGTTATATTGCCCAGTTACAATACTATTTAATATAACATTTGTGTTTATTAATACAGTAGTATCTAAAACCGACCAAACCGAATCTTGTGGTGCAATTGCACCAATACAGTTCCAACAACCATTAAAATAATTATTTTCGAAATCGCCAAACTGAAATTGATTTCCAATTAAGTCATCAAAATGCACTTTTGAATTTATTGGTATTAATGGTAAATATGAAAATTTATTATTTTCAGCTTCGACTAAAAAAATACGCGGTGGGTTTATTATGCTTGGGGGTATTGTATCTGTGAAAAAGCAACCATTTATTGTTATTCCTACTATTGTTGGTATATAAGGTAAACAATCGGGCAATTTACCATAAAACTGGCTACCTCTTATATCTATACCAACTAAACTATTTGATAAACATAATGAATCGGTAAGTAAACCTCCAAATTTATTGTTATGTGTAATATTTATCATTTCTAGTGAATCTAATAAACCCCAACTACCAGGTATATTACCTTCAACACTTGAGTTTACAAGCCAAAATGTTTTTAATTTAGCTAAGTTTCTCATTGAATGTGGAAAATATCCGCTTAAACCATTATAACTATATGGATAATAACCCAAAGAGAGATTTTCTAAATTAATTAAATTGCCTATTTCGTTAGGAATTGAACCTGTTAATCCAGTTTCATTTAACGAAACTTGTTTCAAGTTTGTTAAATTTCCTATTTCGTGTGGTATGTTACCAGTTAAATTATGGCTACCAGTTAAAATTAATTTTTGAAGTTCGGTAAGAGTGCCAATGGTTGATAAAATATTTCCTTGTAATATATCTGTATTTCCCCATGTTAATTCAGTTACTCTTCCGTTTTGCCATGCAGTGCCACCCGCTTGATTAACAGCATTAGGATTAAATGGTCCAAAAATATTATAATCATTTACAAATTTAGTAGAGTTCCACATCATGCTCTGGTCCCAAATATAAGCAGAATCAAGTGGGTTAACCTGTGCATTAAGTTTAAAAGTAATACTTAAAACTATTAATGCAAATACTTTAAATTTTTTCATGGTCTAAAATTTAAAAAAAGGTAGCCCATTATGGGCTACCAAATTTATAAAATTATTTAACTACTATAAATTTAATGTTGTAACTATTATTTAATGTTGTAATATTTACAAAATAAGAGCTAGCAGGTAAAAACGAAATGTCGGTATTATATTCAAAAACATCTGTACTACAATCGTTACTATAAACTACTCTACCTGTTAAATCGGTAATTGTTATTACTTTAATTGCATCGTCATTTAACGATTTAATTGTAATGTTATTATTCGCAGGATTAGGGTAAATAGATACATTTGAATTTATATCTTTTACGGTATTATTGGTAAATGGTAATAGTTTAAATTGAGCATAACCATTATCTACAAACCTACCTATAAATGCATCAAAACTAAATATTGCAGATAAATATTGCAATGTAGGTGGAGTATTAAAATAAATAGTATTATTAAACTTACCTCCTAAATAATAAACTCCGTTTACATTATCGTAACAAAGTGTATTACCTGTTGATGTTCCAGTAGTAGAACTTGCAGCTCCCGAATTCCAGCCGTTTGGTGATGATTGTGTTAACAAATAATCGGTTTTGTAAACAAAATGGTTAGTAGTACCATAAACTGTTGGAATTGAATATGATGGATTTGATCCTAAATAAAAAGTAAAACCAGCATGGTCATAATTACCCGAAACAAAAACTCCACTACTATTGGCAACAATTTTATTCGACACGCAATTAACAGAGTTTGTATAACTTGATAAGCGGGTATTATTAGCAGACCAAACAAAGCCGTTAACATTTGGGTCGTTATAATAAATTATTGCAGCACGTTTATTACCATTGCTTTCTTTTTTATAACCACAAAGGTATAGGTTATTGTTATATGTTGTCATATCAGTAATTCCATAGAACTCAGTTAGCTGACCAACTTGTTGTGTTGCAATAATATTACCAGTAATATAATCAACAGACGATAACCACGTGTACATTGTTGTAAATGCTTTTTTCATGTATGTAAAATATATTGTTGCTCCTACATTTTGCATTGTCATGCCATTATCGCTCCATAATCCAGGATAATTTTTAGCCCAAGCTAAAGAAAGAGTGTTTGTAAAACGACAAAGAAATAATTCGGTTCCAGAATTACTACTAGGAAGATTTACGCTAGTACCACTAATCTGCAAATTTGGACCATCATATCCGCCCGAAACCCATAAACTATGACCATTTACAGATAATCCCTTTACATTGTCACCATAATTACTATATATTTTAACTTGCTTTGTAGGTAATGTTGCTGTAAGTGTAGTTTGGTCTAATATTGCAGTAAAAACATCAGTTGCACCAGTAGCGAGCATCGTATTTCCTCCACTTGTAAAATCAATCTCAGTAAATTCGCCAGCAACAGCTATTTCATTACCAATAATTTCAATATGGTATTCTCCCATATATTGATTTGCTGTTGTTACAGAGCCATAAACTCTTGCAGTATCAATATGTCCACATTTATCAAATTTTACTACAAAAATACTGTAAATCTTTGGTAAAACATTAATAAAAGTACCAACACTTCCAAATGTGATATTTCTAGTAAATGTACCAATAGCATATACGTTACCTAAAGCATCGGTAGTCATATCATGAATTTCTTCATCGCCATCAGTGCTAATTAAACCAATAGGCCAATGAGCACCTGTAAAAATATCTTCAGCTAAAACAGTTGATGCAACACCTGTACAATTTTGCGCATCGGTTATTGTAACTGAATATGCACCAGGGCATGCATTTGCAAAGGGATTGCTTGTTGAAATAGCACCATTTGGACCAACCCAACTATAAGAATAAGGAGGTGTTCCATTTGCATAAGCGGTTATTGCCCCATCGCAATTTCCACAAGTTGCACTTTTTTGCGAAGCTATACCAACTCTAATATTGCATAATTGTGCCTGCACATTTGTAATAAACATTACAAAAACGATAAAAATTAAAAATGTATATTTCATATTT
>JAVHRJ010000295.1:0-3565 GCA_036171595.1 Bacteroidales bacterium | reverse complement strand
CTGCACCCATCGCCATTGTTTGTGTCCCCACAAACAATATTCCTCATTTCGCCTACTTTCGTTTGTGAGGACACAAACGAAGGCGAAAATTACTTGTGCATACTATAAACAAACTTAAATTATATATAGTTGTAATACAAATACTTTAATACATTCAAAATAACAAAACATGTTTTTTTAACTAAAATCAGGTTACTTTTTATATTTTCGGTGTACTAATAAACAAAAATATGCAGCTATGAAAACAAAAAAATTATCATCACTTCGGTTAATAGAATTAGCCGTTATTTTTATCTTTTTGGCTTTTGTTGGTTTTTCATGTGGACCATCATCAGAAAGCATGAAAACTAATCAAGACAAACAGGACAATGAAACGCCTTCTTTATCAAATTCTGAAAAATCTGCTGGAGCAATTGATGAGCAAAGTCAGGATATGGCAAAGCAAGAAATTGCTGATACAATAACAAACCAAGATGTTATTTCGTCTTCTGCTGCTGTTGTTTCAAAAGATAGTAGTCGAAAATTTATTCGCACCGCAGATTTAAAATTCAGAGTAAAAGATGCCCGTAGAGCCACATTAAAAATTGAAGATATTATTGGCAGTCATAATGGATTTGTTACATATACTGAATTAAAAAGTGAACCTCTATATACTGAAGTTATTCAACAAAGTGAAGATTCATCTATTGAAATTATTCATTACAGAGTTGTAAACGACATGACTCTTAGAGTTCCGAATACTGAACTAGATAGCACAATTAGAGCAATTGGTAAATTAGCAGAATTTCTTGATTATAGAATTATAAAAGCTGAAGATGTTAGTCTATCAATTTTATCAAAACAACTTGCAGCTAAAAGATTAAAAAAATACAATCAAAGAATTACTAATGCAATTGATAATAAAGGAAATCGTTTAAATGATATTAGTCAGGCTGAAGATAGCAAATTAAACCGTCAGGAACAATCTGATAACAATTTAATTAATGAACTTTCAATTAAAGATAGAATTGACTATAGTACAATTCAAATAAATCTTTATCAAAGAGCTTCAACAATGAAAACAATTATTGAAAGCCAAAAAGAAACTGAACCTTATACTAAAGGTTTTGGGAAACGTTTTATGAACGGTGTTAATACTGGATGGAAAATACTTGAATTCCTTGTTCTTGCAATTACTAATACATGGAGCATACTTTTAATTATTGCAGCTATCTTATTTACAATTAGATATTTTATTAAGAGAAAGAAGAAATAACTTTTTAAACTATTATGATTAAGCCGGTGAATCTCATCGGCTTTTTTTTATAATTCACTTATTATAAAACTTAATATTTTAAAATTTTAAATAAAATAATCTTTAAATTTATCCTTTTCATCTATAAAAAATAAGGATACTTCTATTTTTTTGTAAATACCTTGTTTTTAAGTTTGATATTTACTTTTTATTTAGTACTGATTATGAAATACAATAAAATATTAAAAACAGGAATACACATTTTTATCTGGATAATTTTAATTCTGTTTCCTTACTTAATTTCTCCAAGAAATGATAGTTTTAGTAAATTAATTTCGTTTAACGTAATACCAATAGTACAATGCGCTATTATTTTTTATCTTAACTATTTCATTTTTTCCAGTTCATATTTCTTTAAAAAAAGATATGTTTTTTTTATTTTAATAAATAGTTTAACAATTCTAATATTTATCTGCATTAATTGGCAGTTTCGCGACTTTTTTATGAAGCTTGACATGCATAATTTTAAACCTCCCGATATACCAAAAAATGGAAATTATATGCCATTTAATGATAGAAAACCACCTTCAGATAATTTCTTTATTTTTAAAGATATATTTTCTTTTTTTATACCTATTGTTTTTTCAATTGCTATAAGAGCTACAGAAAATTGGATTAAAACCGAAGCCGAAAAAAAAGAAATAGAAAATAAAAACCTTCAATCAGAACTTCAACATTTAAGATATCAATTACAACCACATTTCTTTTTTAATTCACTTAATAATATATATTCGTTAATTGAAGTTTCACCCACTAATGCTCAGCAAGCAATACATAATCTTGGTAAACTAATGCGTTACCTTTTATATAATACAAGCAAAGAAAAAGTTGAGCTATCGCAAGAAATATCGTTTTTAGAAAAATATATTCAATTAATGGAATTGCGCCATACTGATAAAACAAAAATAGATTATATTTTTCCTAAAACAGAAAATGCGTCGTATTATATTGCACCATTATTATTCATTCCATTAATTGAAAATGCATATAAACATGGTATTTCTGCCATTCAAAAATCTTTTATTTCATTTGAGATAAAAATTGAAAATAACAAATTGCATTTTACCAGTGAAAACAGTAATTTTCCGAAAAATGAAAATGACAAAAGCGGTTCTGGAATTGGTCTGGTAAATCTAAAAAAGCGGTTGGATCTGATTTATAAAAACAAGTATGAATTATTATACGAAGTAAGAAAAAATATTTTTTATGTTTCTTTAAAAATTGATATAAACCATGATGTATAAACTAAAAAGAAAATGAGAAAAATATCCTGCATTATAGTAGATGATGAGCCATTAGCCGTTGATTTGCTTGAAAGATATGTTCAACAAACTTCTTTTCTGGATTATAAAAACAGATGTAGCAGTGCCATAGAAGCTCTTGAAATAATTAATAACAACGATATTGATTTAGTATTTCTTGACATTCAAATGCCAGAACTAACTGGCTTAGAATTTTCCAGATTAATAAAAAAAGACATTAAAATCATTTTCACTACTGCATTTAACGAATACGCAATAGAAGGGTTTAAAGTAAACGCCATTGATTATCTGTTAAAACCTTTTAATTACGAGGAATTTTTAAGAGCCGCATTAAAAGCTAAAGAGTTGTTTGAACTAAAAGATTCACATAACAAATTTGAAACAATCAACAAAAATTACATTTTTGTTAAATCAGAATATAAGCAAATTAAAATACTACTTGATAACGTATTATATATTGAGGGTTTAAAAGACTACGTTAAAATATGGATTCAAGGAAGCTCAAAAGCAATACTTACAATAATGAGTTTAAAATCACTTGAAGAAGAATTAACTAAAACAAAATTCATGCGTGTTCACCGCTCATTTATTGTTGCGCTTGATAAAATTCAATCTATTGAGCGAAATCAAATTATTATTAACAACGTACGTATAACAATTGCAGAACAATATAAAGAAAAATTCAGAGAATTTATTTCTGGTAAATCAATTGGCACATCAAAATAAATTTCTGGACTGCTTATTATTCGTGTTCGTCTATACATTTACCCCTAACATCTATTTCATTTCCTTAAGTTAGTATTCAACAATACATTTGTTTCGATTAATCATTCAAATGTTTACATGAACTTAAAAAACTTATATGAATTTTTAATTTTTCGGAATTTTCTTTTACCATTAATTATTCTTTTTTTAATTTTCGGAAATACTTTTGCTCAACAAAAAGAATATGTATTTAATTCAAAAGGAAGCAAATGTAATTTTGATTATATATGCTACTCACAAAATA
>JAVHRJ010000294.1:12141-16899 GCA_036171595.1 Bacteroidales bacterium | reverse complement strand
GAATTATATTTAATGTTATAGTTGTCAAATTGCCCATAACTGCCCAGTTTTTACCAAACGTGTGTTAGCATTAGGGCATTTATTCTATTTCAAAGTCGTCAGAACAGTCTGCCGACATTGTAATGCATGAAAAGCAACCTTTTCCTGAAATTGCTGAACCGATAATCCATAGGTCATTACCGCAATTACATTTAACTCCATCATTTTTTAATTGCCGAAAATTAATCAAATCTTTTCTTAATTGTTTTGAGTCCATTCCAGGGTTGTCTTTAGAATATTTTTTTAGAAAATTGTCTAAGGATATTTTTTTAAAATTGCTATTTGCAAATTTGGGTCTAAAAGTCATAATGTTTCTTGTTTTCTGGAATATTTTCTATTTCTAAAATATTAGCTGAAATCTTGTCAAGAGTCAAAAGTAAAGATTTTTTTTCAGGTGGTGAACCAAAAAATAAGTCAGAGAGGGCAGATTTGTCAAGATTTCTAATTTCTTTGATTAATTTTTTTGCTTCTTTTAAATATGCTTCTTCATTTTTACAGGAAGATGCCATTACTCCAAACTGTAATGTCAAGTCGTGATTAAATTTTTCGGCTTCAATTATGATTCCTTTATATGCTTCATTTGATAAGTTGTCTGTGTCCATATGTTTTTTTTTATGCCTTAATGCTAACGGTTGTATAAGCCCCACTTATTGGACAACAAACGTTTACAACCAATTACAAGCATTTAAAAATTTTATTATTTTACCAACACACAAATATATAAAAATAAAATAATAAGTTCAAATAATTAAAAACGATTCTGTGAATAAATCTAAAAAATTTAAATAAAATTTTAAACTTCTAAACAACATGCACATTAATATAGGAATTACAAAAAACTAACAATTATATTTAGGTGGGTTCTAAAAATTCATTTTTTTTGAATAATGAATATTGATTAACGATTTTTGATTTTAGAAACACCTAAAAATCAGTAATCTAAAACTTGTGGTGAGCGAAGTCGAACTATCGATGTTCCTTGTTTTTAAATTATTTTTTTTAATTATTAGAACTCCCCTTTAGTAGAAACTTCAAAAATATTTATTTTTAAATTATTATCATTGTGAATTTAATTTATCGCTCTTTTTATCGCTATTCGATAGGCTTATGGCAAATAAAACAATGCTTTCGTTTATGTATTCGCAAAAGATTTACATTAAAATAAATATTGCAAAAAATTTTAATTTTATTTATCAAAATATTATTTTATTAAATACTTTTTAAGTAAGTATTAAATTATAATTTGTAAGCTAATCCTATTAAAACATTAGTAGAGTTATTTTTAATTGACAAACCGTTAATAGCAGTTGCTTTGCTAATTGTATAAACACCAAAATTATTTCTAATTTCAAATAAAAATAAGTATTTTTCAGAAAAAACAAAGCCTAACCCAAACCCTGTAGCAATGCCTAACTCAAAACGATTGTATTGTGAAATATCGGAATATGTATATTTTGTTATATGAGTGCTTTTAACAACAAAATTTTGTTTAAACAAATAATTAAAACATGGACCACCATTAACAAAAAAATTGATTTTATTGCCAAATGTTAAACGCATTTGAATAGGAACCGACAAATAATCTAAATTACATTTACCAGTAGAAATTCCAGTGATATTACCATATTCGTCGGTTTCGGTGCCTTGTACAGAATATCCTTTTCGTTCGTAATTAATATTAGTAAATATTGAACTTTTATTTGACGGGTTATTATATTGAAAAAACAAACCTCCAGAATATGTAAGCAATAAATTACTACTACCTTTTTGCACACCATTACCCCATAATGTTGAAATGCCTGGACCAGCTTCAATTCCTAAATTAAACTTACTCTCTTGTGCATTAACAAATGTAAAAATAACAATTAACAAAATAAATAAAATTATTTTTTTCATCTCTTCGCTTTTCCTTTATGCTATAATAATTGCAATTCAATTACAAAATTAATATTTTTAATAAATTATCGATAAAAATAATCTATTGCATTTCAAAAAAAAACTGACAAGGAAATAAATCCATGTCAGTTTTTTAAAAATAATCGTTAACGATAATTTAAATAGCTAAAAAGATCGAACTGCACGAAAATGAAGAGGATTCGACTTGGTGGAAATAAACTGTGCACCATTACTAAAATCCTGTACATATGCATCGGTAGTTGTAGTCTCAGTAGAACTCCAATAGAATGCATACGAACCAGAATAAAAACCTCCAATTACAGTTTGATTAATATAAAGTTTATTTAATTCATCCTCACTTGGTAAATACCAATCACTATAACCACCCAAAGATAAATTAGTACAAATTTCGGCAGCAATTCCAACTGTTAAACAACCAGCTACAATATCAATAGTATTTTGATTTCCTGTTCCTAATATTATACCATCTGCACCGGATATTAATGTTCCAAAACAACCCCATTCAGCAGCTACTTGATCGCTTGGAGCAGCTATTAAACCGTGGGGAATATTAGCATCATAACCAGGGTCGCCAGGTTGTAAAAAATATGCAATTATGCCACCTTGATAACTATCGCCAATTAATAAATCATTAATGCTTCCATCTGACCATGTAGGAATTCCATTTTTATATTTTAATATTTGCCCGTTTATACCAGAAGCAACATTTACCCAAGCAGTGCCATTCCAATAAAGCATTTGACCAGCTGCTGTGCCTGCTGGCTTGTTAATTAAATCGTTATAATCGCCAGTAATTGAAACGGTGGCAAGTGATATTCCATTAATTTTAAAAACGCCATTAGTGTTAATATCACCATTTACATCCAACTTATAAGCTGGCGATGTTGTTCCAATACCCACAAATGCGTTACTTTGTTTTAAAAAAAGTTGATCACCTTGTCCATTTGGATATGTTCCTAAAAGTAAATCACTAGGAGTTCCACTATTAGCATCAGTATAAATTCGCGAGGACATTCCGTCTGGGGAATCGAATACTAACATATTATTTGGGTTACCATCAGGTCGTACAAAAACATTACCCCTAACTTCAAATTTTGTTTGTGGCATTGTAGTTCCTATGCCAACAAACCCGTTATTGAAATAAATATTTGATCCATTTTTTTTCCAAGTAGTTGTATCTCCAGTAGATGCCGAATAAAGTGCAAAAGGTACGCTCAATAGCTGACTTGTTCCTATTATTGTGTAATTTGTTCCACCCAAAAGATCTGTTTCGGTTTTAATAAAATAAGGCCCATTTGCCCAGCTAATAGTGTCAAATCCGGTCCCTCCACCAATTTCAACACTTACTAAACCGTTTGCATTTGTTGTTGGAGTTTGGGTTTCAATATAAACTAAGGTTCCTGCAGGAGAGCCATGTAATATGCTAATTTGCATTCCAACCAAAGTTGAAGTAACTAAAGCATTGCTAGTATTACGAATTACTGCCTGATAGCTCATTTTTTGTGGCACTTGAGAAAATACAACTGCCGTTATTAGCAACCCTACTATGCTTGAATAAATTTTTTTCATAATTTCTAGTTTTTAATTATTTTAAATGTTTTTATTTCTTTGTTTCCTTGTATTACTTTCACAAAATAGTTAGATGGTGCAAAATTGCTCATAACAATACTTGTTTGATTGCTAATAATTTTTTCGTTTTCTAAAAGCTTTCCGTTCATGTCAAACAGTTGAAATGATAAGTCTTTTAACTTTTCACTTTCAACTTTTAACTCTAAATAATTGGTAGTTGGGTTGGGATAAGCCAAAATCGAAAGGTTTATGCCTTTGGCTTCTTCAATGGCTGTTACTACCGAAATTTCATAAGGTTGCTGTACGCCTTGTACCACTGAACCATTCGTTCCTATGTTGGTGGTGTAAACAACTTGTCCAACTGAGTAACTCGCTGAGCCTCCTGAACCCGAAGCATCGCCACCCGAAGCAACTGTTGCTTCTTGTGCTTGTACCGCAGTAAATCCCAAGCAAAATAAGAAAACTGCGAATAGTTTTAAATTTTTATTTTTCATTTTTTGTTAAATATATGTTTACAAACATATAAAATTAATTTATAACATACTAGCAATTTTTAAGAAATCTTTAATTCATGCATAATAACATTATACAAAATATTAATGAGTTAAAAACGGAAAAAATTAATATAAGCTAAAAATATTGTTAAATAACAGCTATTGCCCTAACGTTTGAAGCTACGCCACAAGCAGGCATTTTGCTTGCAGGTCACTGTCAAACCGCTAAAATGTTGATTATTTGTAATCATTGTCATAATGTTACGACTGCCTGCTTTGGTCGTAGGTGGTGTTAGCGTTTCGGCAATTATTCTCATAGTATTTGTTTCATTAAATCCTTAATTGAATCAAATTCACCTAACGATTTCCTGTCAGTTTGATTATCACAATAAAAATTATAATCATTATAGTTAAATTTGTCAGTGATATATTTTTTTAGGAAATCAATATTTTTCTGTTGTTCTACAATCTCAATTTCCAACAAGTCCATTCCTTTATATGGATTTTCCAGAAGTCTTTTAAAGTCAGGTTTTGGCAACGGAGAAATATTATTGGGACGCACTAAATATTCAACACTTTTTTTAGTCTTATTTTCTGTTTTATTTATTTGAAAAATTAAAGATTCTTTCGGATTTGTTTCTATGTCTGTCAAAAGGCTAACCGTAAACCCATTATGAATACTAAAAATTTCCAATTTATTGTCTTGTTGATTTACTGAATACTCTGTTTTATCAAACTC
>JAVHRJ010000294.1:2313-12041 GCA_036171595.1 Bacteroidales bacterium | reverse complement strand
AAATTTCCAATTTATTGTCTTGTTGATTTACTGAATACTCTGTTTTATCAAACTCTTTAATAAAGTCTTGAAATATTTTCCGAGCAAAATCCTTTTTATTTTGCTTCTGTTTTTCAAGGAATTCAACATCGTAATATTCCTTTTCTGCTGTCAATTTCTCTAGTTTTTCTTTTTTGTCTATTGTCATTGTCTGTATTTTGTTGTCATTTTTATTGCTGAACGCTAACTATTGTATAAGCCCAACTTATTCAACAACAAACGTTTACAATCAATTACAAGCATTTAAAAATTTTATTATTTTACCAACACACAAATATATAAAGACTTACTATATATTCAAATAAATTGTAATACATTTTTACAATAAAGCTACATAGGATCAACATCGGGCACAATAACAACCGATTTAAAAGAAGGGTTTAATTTTAACTTATCGATAGCTGTTTGTATAATTTCGCGAACTTTATGTAATGCTATAGATTTATTCGCTTTAATAATTGCATGTCTAATATACATGTTTTGAATTTTAGAAATAACAGGTTTATCGGGACCAATTAATTGATTACCAAAATATGCTCGTAACAATTTAGAAAATTCGACTGCGGCAGCTTGAACAATTTCCTCTTGCTTATGTTTTAAAACAAATTCTATTAATCGCGAAAATGGAGGATAATTATATTTTGCACGTTCATTAATTTGCCAGTTATATAAAGATAAAAAATCGTTATTAATAACAAATTTAATAACTGGGTGTTCGGGCTGACTGGTTTGAATTATTACTTTCCCTTGTTCGCCTTTTCGCCCTGCCCTACCACTAACTTGTGCCATTAATTGAAAACTACGTTCATTTGCTCTAAAATCGGGAAAATTCAACATATTATCAGCATTTAATACTCCAACAAGTCCAACATTATCGAAATCTAAACCTTTTGATAACATTTGAGTACCAACAAGAATTTGTGTTTTTCCAATTTCAAAATCTTCAATAATTTGATCAATTTTTTTTCGTGTTCGGGCTGAATCTAAATCCATTCTACCAATTTTGTAATCGGGAAAAATAATTGATAAATCATCTTCGATACGCTCAGTACCAAAACCTTTCATTTCGATATTTTTACCACCACAAGCAGGGCAAGTAGAAGGCAAATTGATAGAAAACCCACAATAATGACAAATTAAACGATTTTCAAATTTATGATAAGTTAATTTAACATCGCAATGGCGGCAACCAGGAATCCAGTTACAATCGGAGCATTCGAGCCATGGAGAAAATCCGCGACGATTTTGAAATAAAATTACTTGTTTTCTATTTTCTATAGTTTGCTTTATGTTATCGAGCAAAACTGGCGAAAAGTGCAACTTCATTTGTTTACGTTTATATGCCTCTTTTGTATCAACAATTTCAATTATAGGCATTTTAATATCCATAAAGCGAGTTAGCAATTCAACTTTACCATACTTATTTGACATTGTGTTATAATAACTTTCAATAGATGGAGTAGCTGAACCAAGTAAAACTTTAGCTCCGTGCATTTTTGCAAGCATAAGTGCCGAATCGCGTGCATTGTAGCGAGGAGCAGGGTCGAATTGTTTATATGTATTTTCGTGCTCTTCATCAACAATTATTAAACCCAAATTACTAAAAGGTAAAAATATTGATGACCTAACCCCTAAAACAATTTTAAATGGATTTTTGGAATTATTTTCGTGCAATACATTCAAATAAGTTTCAACTCTTTCGGAATCGCTAAATTTGCTATGATAAACACCAATTAAATTACCAAACACACGGCGTAATCGATTTATTATTTGATTTGTTAAAGCAATTTCAGGCAATAAATATAATACTTGTTTCCCTTTGCTAATATAATCGTTAATTAAGTGAATATAAATTTCTGTTTTTCCGCTTGATGTAACACCGTGCAATAAAACCGCATCTTTTTCAACAAAAAAATTTTTTATTTCGGAATAAGTATTATTTTGATTTTTATTAAGTAAAGCTATTTCTGTTTTTTCGGCAGTAAAATCGGTTATACGACTAACCTCTTGTTCAAATACTTTTATAATATTCTTTTTTTGAAGTTCACGAACTAAATTAGCAGAGTTAGGAAATATTTTTAATAATTCGGTCTTTTTTATTGAACATTGTTGCGGAGTAAAAAGTTTTACCATTTCTGCTAATTTGAGAAGCAAATCGGCTTGTTTTGGAGCTTTTGATAAATTATTATAAATATTATTAAAATGTGCCTCAGTTTCAATTTCATCTGAAAATGTAACATATTGCACATACTTAGGAATAAAGCGTTCAGTAATAGATTCCTCAACAACTATAATTTTTTTTGACACTAAAGAACCAATAAGCGAATAAACATTTTGTTTGCCTGTTATTTTAACAACGTCCTCAATTAAAATAGTACCATGCTCGCGTAACAAATCAACAACAATAATTTCATCTTCTAAAAGTTCCTCTTCATATAAAAAATTATCACCTGGTAGAATAACAGATTCACTCTCGAGTTTTAATCCAGATGGTAAAGCAGCTTTATAAACTTCGCCAGGTGTACACATATAATACATGCTTAACCATTGCCAAAAAGTTAATTGCGATTGATTAACTATTGGGTCGTTATCTATTACCTGCAGTATGTCTTTATAATTAAACTTAGGTATATTGTTATGAATACTATTTATAATTGCAGTATAAAGTTTTTTTTTGCCAAACTGAACAACCACACGCTTTCCAACTTTAATTTCTGTAATTAAATTTTCGGGAACAGAATAAGTAAAAAAGCCAGGTAAAGGCAACGGTAATAACACATCAACAAATGTGATTTCATTTGGCATAATAGTACTAAGTTAACAATATACAAAATATTAAAAAAACAAAAAATTACACATTTAAAATGTCAATCATTTCGAGCATTTTAGGGTCTATTGTTTTATGAGATTTTACTGACTTACTAAAAGGAACGTATGCAACTTGTTGATTTTGAATTCCAACCATTATACTTTTTTGATCTTCCATAAGAGCTTCAATTGAAGCAACTCCTAGGCGACTTGCAATATAACGATCGTAAGCAGAAGGCGAACCACCACGTTGAATATGCCCTAGTACAGTAACCCTAACGCTATAATCGGAAAAATCTTTTTCTACAGCTTTAGCAATTTCGAAAGCACCGCCAGCTTTTTCGCCTTCGGCAACTAAAATTATATTACTCGATTTTTTGCGTTTAAAACCATTTTCGAGATGTTCTTTTAATGTTTTAAGTGAAGTATCTACTTCTGGAATTAAAACAGCTTCAGCACCGCAAGCTATACCAGCACGAAGTGCAATAAAGCCAGCATCGCGACCCATTACTTCAATAAAAAACAAACGTTCATGAGAACTTGCAGTATCACGAATTTTATCAACAGCTTCAATAACAGTATTTAATGCAGTATCGTAACCAATAGTATCGTCGGTGCCAAATATATCATTATCAATAGTTCCAGGAATACCAACGCAAGGAATATCGTAAGCATTACTAAATTCTAAAGCCCCACGAAAAGAACCATCGCCACCAATGATAACCAAAGCATTAATATCGTTAGCTTTTAAGTTTTGATAAGCAGTTTCCATGCCTTCTTTGGTCATAAACTCTTTGCTACGAGCAGTTTTTAAAATAGTGCCACCACGTTGTATAATATTAGCAAGATCGTGCGATTTCAACTCTTTCATTTGATTATATACTAACCCATTATAACCATGTCTAATACCAAAAACTTGAAATCCGTGATAAATGCCAGTTCTAACAACTGCACGAATAGCAGCATTCATACCTGGCGAATCGCCCCCTGATGTAAGAACTCCAATGTTGTGAATTTTTCCCATAATAATTAAATATTTAGTTTTTTAATTTCATCTGCAATTTTTTCCATAAGCCATCGTGGGGTAGATGTTGCTCCACAAATTCCAACAGAATCAACACTTCCAAACCACGATTTATCAATTTCAATTAATTCAGAAACAAAATAAGTTCGAGAATTTTCTTGTTTGCAAACATTAAACAAAACTTTTCCGTTTGAACTTTTTTTACCACTTACAAAAATAACAATATCGTGTTTTTTACAAAATTTCCTTAATTCGTTTTGTCGTGATGAAACTTGTCGACATGTTGAATCGTGTGATTGAAGCATAATATTATTGCCACATTTTTCCATTCTTTTTTTAATTTCGGCAATTATTTCTTTATAACTTTCGTTGTTTTGAGTAGTTTGTGAGTATATTGTTATAGGTTTAGAAAAATCTAATTTATTTAATTCGCTAATACTTCCAACAACTATAGCCTTACCCTCGGTTTGACCAACCAGCCCATTAACTTCGGCATGTCCATTTTTTCCGTAAATAACAATTTGCCCATTTTGCGATGACATTTCTTCATTTCCTAATTTTATTTTATGTTGTAACCTAAGCACAACAGGACAAGTAGCGTCTATAAGTTTAATGTTATTTTCTTTAGCAATTCGATATGTTTCGGGTGGTTCACCATGAGCTCTTATTAACACATTGCAATTTTGTAATTTTTTAAACTCCTCGTAATCTATTGTTATTAGTCCTAAATGCTTTAATCGTTCAACTTCTAAATTATTATGCACAATATCGCCAAGGCAATACAATTTACCATATTTTGCTAATTTTTCTTCGGCTTTTTTTATTGCAAATACAACTCCGAAACAGAAACCAGAATTTTTATCTATCTCAACTATCATATCTCAATCTGATTTATTTTTTGCATTATCCAATCGAGTTGTTCTTCGCGAGTTAAATTGCTATTATCTAAAACAATTGCATCGTCAGCTTTACGAAGTGGACTAATTTCTCTATTTTCGTCAATAAAATCGCGTTGTTTTAAATTATTAATAACTTCGTTTAAATTTGTTTGCATACTTTTTTCATTCATTTCTAATAAACGACGTTGTGCTCTAATAACTGGATCGGCTGTCATAAATATTTTTAAATCGGCATTAGGAAAAACGACTGTTCCAATATCTCTGCCATCCATTACAATTCTTTTATTTTCGCCAATTTGTCGCTGAATTAAAACAAGCTTTTTTCGCACTTCAGGAATTTTGCTAACAATACTCACATAAGAAGCGACTTCCGATTTACGAATTTCATTTTCAACATTTTCGCCATTAAGCCAAGTTTCACTTTTTCCTGTTAAATTATTAATTTGAAATTTTATGTTAATGTTATTAAGATTATTTATTAATTTTTCGATATTTACAATTGAATTATTAATTATTCCGAATCGAATACAATATAATGTTATAGCTCTATACATTGCACCACTATCAATGTAATTATATCCAAGCATAGTTGCAACAGCCTTTGCTAATGTACTTTTACCACAAGAACTATATCCATCAATTGCTATAACTAAATCTCTCATTAAATAATTAACATTTAACCAAATAAGTAATAATTAATTTATAATTTAAAAAAAATAAAATTACATTATTTTTTTATAAAGCTAAATTAAATTATTAAATAACTTAAATATAAACTAAAATTGGCTAATAAATTATTGGATATTTTTTTTGTAAAAATCGGCAAAATTTGTACTAATTGCGAAAAGATTTGATGCACCTGCTAAATTAAATGAGGCACGGGCATAACTGAAATTAAATTTTGAAATTCGAAAACCAAAACCCCACGAAGTTCCAACCATAAATGGGCGTGTATCAACTAACATTTCTTTACGTCGTTGATAATTATAACCAAATCCAACATAAAAATTTTTAGATAAAATTATTTCAGTACCAATAATTATGTGACGCATCAACTCATCGCCATAAGTAGAGAATTTTGATTGTTTTTTTGATTGACCAGTAATTAAATCGGTACCATTTTCTATAGAATTTGGATTTGTAAAAGTTAATTTCCAATTTTCGAGATGCTGTGCTGTAATTGAAATTCTTAATGGTGCGTGTTTTAACTTTTTAGTTACTCCAAGTTGCAAATCGAAATCAATTGGCTCGTAATGATTAGAATAATATGATTTTATTTGAGTCCCAAAATTCTTAACCACAAATGAAGCCATTAATTTTCTTTTTTCATTATTATAAAAAACACCATAATCAGCAACTACTCCATACGATTTATAATGTTCTAAAATCGAAAACACGGGTTTTATATTTATTCCAACTCTAAAAGAACTATCTAATTTTCGGCTATAAATTAAATTTAAAGCGTACTCAGCAGCATAAAATTTACCAGTATAAATACCAGATTCGTCGGTACCATCAAATTTCCCATAATTTATATGATGAACACCAACCGATACATTTCCATATTTCGGAAAATTCATTGCATAACCAACGTATCCATAATTAATATCGGTAAAGTAATTCACGTAATTTAATGCAAGATGTTTATTCATACTGTCATTAAGCAAAGCAGGATTTTGAAATGCAAGAGCAGGATCAGTTTCGTTAAGAGTAATATTGTTACCACCAAGAGCAGCAACACGAGGCGAATTTGTTAAATATAAAAATTGATATACTCCACTCCCACCCATTTGTGCGAATAAGGAAAATGATGTAAAAACAATATAAATAACAATAGCAAATAATCTTTTCATTACTCTAAAATAATTTTCAAATTTAATTTAATAAAACAGATTTAAAAACGGTTATATTTTAAATTTATTGCTTATGAAATATTAAATATAAGCAATGTGCCTCAAACAATAAATTACCTTATTTTTAACAAATTTAAATAAAATTTTAATTATTATTACTTTTACAAATTAATTGTATTTTTAATTGTTTTAATATGAATATTATTTTATTTGACGATAACACATGGGAAGAATTGCTTCCGCTAACATTTACCAGACCAGTTTCTGAAATAAGAATTGGCATATTAACAATACGTGAAAAATGGGAAAAAATAACCTCATCAAAAGTGTCGTATTTTACGAAATATTTTTTACAAGAAAAATTCAAATTAATTATAGATGACGATAATTTATTAATAAATAGCTCATTATTACCAACCGAAGAAATTGTTAATTTAGCATTATCGTGTACTGAAAATTTGTCATACACATATAAAAATCAACTTATGATAGCAAGGTTTAATAGAAATCAAGCTGAAGAATTTATACAAACATTTAAAACATCAATCAAAACAAACGAGATACAAAACATTTCAAAAATAAATTCATATTGCGATATTTTCTTAAAAAATGGCGAAGAAATTGAAAAAGATTTTTTATTATTAACAAAGGGAAGAACATCAAAAACCATAAGTAACACAAATCAAGTGATTTGCAAAGAAAATATTTTTATTGAAGAAAATGCAAAAGTTGAATGTTCGTGCTTAAACGCCTCAACAGGATATATTTATATTGGAAAAGATTCTGAAATAATGGAAGGAAGTAATATTCGCGGTCCATTTGCATTATGCGAGCATAGTACTGTAAAGCTTGGTGCTAAAATATATGGCCCTACTACTATTGGACCACAATCAAAAGTTGGAGGGGAAATAAATAACTCTGTAATTTTTGGTTTTTCTAACAAAGCTCACGATGGTTTTTTGGGAAACTCTGTAATTGGCGAATGGTGTAATATAGGTGCCGATTCAAATAACTCCAACTTAAAAAATAATTATGCAAACGTAAAAATGTGGAATTACCCAAAAAAACAATTTATAAATACAGAGCAATTATTTGCAGGCTTAATTATGGGCGACCATTCAAAATGTGGAATAAACACGATGTTTAATACCGGTACAGTTGTTGGCGTTTCGGCAAATCTGTTTGGAGCAGGTTTTCATCGTAATTTCATCCCATCGTTTAGTTGGGGCGGACCATCGGGTTACGTTACTTATCAACTAAATAAAGCTATAGAAATTGCAAAAATTGTAATGTTGAGAAGAAAAATTGAGTTTAATGTTATTGAAGAAAATATTTTAAAAAACGTATATGAAAATTCTGAAGTTTACCGACAACTTCAAGACAAATAGTGTATTATAATACCATTTTCAAATGGCATTATAATTGACTAATGCATAACCCTAAATATAATTAATAATAGTCTGACAAAATGGCTTAACTAAAATTGTTTATGAAAAAAGATTTTAATATAGAAATAATATCAAACTTTGGAACAGATTCGCCCGATGACCCAAATTTTTTTCCAATAATTTCTGACGAAGACAGCGAATTAAAAAAAGAAGATGGAGAAATTGAAAATATTCCAATTTTACCTCTTCGAAATACAGTTTTATTTCCTGGAGTTGTAATTCCAATAACAGTTGGTCGTAACAAATCACTTAAACTTATACGCGAAGCACATAAAAAAAATCAATTAATTGGTACACTTGCACAAATAGACCAAAGCATTGACGACCCTACAATTAAAGATTTATATAAAATAGGAACTTATGCTCAAATAATAAAAATATTGGATATGCCAGATGAATCAACATCGGTAATTATTCAAGGGCGAGGTCGTTTCGAAATAGAAAATGTAATTTCAGATGACCCTTATATAACTGCAAAAGTTAAAAAAATATTAGAAATAAAACCAAAAAAAGCAGACAAAGAATACGATGCAATAATTTCATCGTTAAAAGATATAACGTTAAAAATAGTAAAACTTTCTAACAATATACCTAATGAGGCTTCTTTTGCAATTCGCAACATAGAAAACGCTTATTTCTTAATTAATTTTATTTGTTCAAATAGCGATTTAAAACTAATAAATAAGCAAAAACTTTTAGAAGTAAACGACCTAAAAGAACGCGGAATGCAAGTTTTAGAAATGCTAAATCATGAAGTTCAACTTCTCGAAATAAAAAATGATATTCAAACAAAAGTAAAAGTTGATATTGACAAACAACAAAAAGAATATTTTTTACATCAACAAATGAAAACCATTCAAGAAGAGCTTGGTGGCAACCCATTTGAACAAGAAGTTGAAGAGCTTAAGAAAAAAGCTGCCGAAAAAAAATGGAATAAGGAAACAGCCGATGCATTTAATAAAGAACTAGAAAAGTTTAAACGAATGAATCCGTCAGCAGCAGAATACTCGGTTCAAGTAAATTACTTGCAACTTATGGTTGACTTGCCATGGAATGAATTTACTAAAGATGTTTTTAATTTAAAAAAAGCACAAAAAACGCTAAACGAAGACCATTTTGGACTCGACAAAGTAAAGGACAGAATTTTAGAACATTTGGCAATTTTAAAACTTAAAGGCGATATGAAAGCTCCAATTATTTGCCTTTATGGACCTCCAGGAGTTGGAAAAACTTCGCTCGGAAAATCTGTTGCCCGTGCTTTAGGACGCAAATATGTTAGAATGTCGCTTGGTGGCTTGCACGACGAATCGGAAATTCGTGGACATAGAAAAACATATATTGGAGCAATGCCAGGAAGAATTATTCAAGGATTAAAAAAAGTAAAATCGTCGAATCCGGTTTTTGTACTCGACGAAATAGATAAAGTAGGAACAGATTTTAGAGGCGACCCAGCTGCTGCTCTTTTAGAAGTTTTAGATCCCGAACAAAACAATGCTTTTCACGATAATTTTTTAGAAACTGAATACGACCTTTCAAAAGTTTTATTTATTGCTACCGCTAATCAAACTAACACCATAAACAATGCATTGCGCGACCGAATGGAAATGATAGAAGTTTCGGGTTATATTGTTGAAGAAAAAATTGAAATTGCTAAACG
>JAVHRJ010000294.1:0-2213 GCA_036171595.1 Bacteroidales bacterium | reverse complement strand
AAATGATAGAAGTTTCGGGTTATATTGTTGAAGAAAAAATTGAAATTGCTAAACGCCATTTAATCCCTAAACAACTCGAAGCACACGGAGTAAACAATAAGCAAATAATTTTTTCGAATAAAATAATTGAACTAATAATTGAAGATTACACTCGCGAATCGGGTGTTAGAGCATTAGATAAAAAAATCGCAAAAGTTATTAGATATTTTGCAAAGCAAATAGCTTTCGAAGAAAAAACAGAACCTGAAATTACGATAGGAATGCTTCGTGAAATTTTAGGACCTGCCGAAATTTTAAAAGACAAGTATGAAGGAAACGAAGTAGCAGGTGTGGTTACAGGCTTAGCATGGACTGCAGTTGGTGGTGAAATTTTATTTATTGAGACTAGCTTAAGTAAAGGAAAGGGAAATCTTACACTCACTGGAAATTTAGGTGATGTAATGAAAGAATCTGCGGTAATTGCTTTAGAATATATTAAATCTCATGCCGAAAAATTAAAAATTAATACAGATATATTCGAAAAATGGAACATTCATGTTCATGTTCCAGAAGGTGCAATTCCTAAAGATGGCCCATCTGCAGGAATTACAATGGCAACATCATTAGCATCGGCATTAACTCAGCGAAAAGTTAAAAAAAATATTGCACTTACTGGTGAAATTACTTTGAGGGGAAAGGTTTTACCCGTTGGTGGTATTAAAGAAAAAATTTTAGCAGCAAAAAGAGCTGGAATTGAAGATATAATTCTTTCGATTGATAACAAAAAAGACATAGAACAAATAAGTAAAATTTATTTGAAAGGACTTGAATTTCACTATGTTAGCACAGTCCTAGATGTATTACAAATAGCACTTTTAAAAGATAAGGTTAAAAATCCATTAAACATATCTTAAATAATTATTCAGAATTATAAAATTTTTATAATTTTGCAGACTCAATAAAGATTCAAATTTATTGATAAATGGTGGATGTAGCTCAGTTGGTTAGAGCATCAGATTGTGGTTCTGAGGGTCGTGGGTTCGAACCCCATCTTCCACCCAATTAAATCCTAAATTCTTTTTAGAATTTAGGATTTTTTATTTAATTTATTAATTATGAATGTATTAAAATTAACTCCGATTTACATTAGTGCCATAATAATGACTGCTCATTTTTTTCGATTAGAACAATATTTTATTGTTATTATTTGTATTTGCTTTCCTTTTTTACTGTTTTTTAAAACAAAATTGGCTGCAAGGTTAATTCAAATTATATTATTACTTGGTGCAATAGAATGGATAAGAACAATTATTATTATTGTAAATGAAAGAATAACAAATGGAGAACCTTGTTTAAGACTTGTTATTATTTTAGGAATAGTTACACTTTTTACAGGATTTTCTTCATTCATTTTTAAAATCAAATCATTAAAAGAAAGATACAAATTATAAAAAAGAGGTTAAAAACAAATACTATTATTAATAAAAAAGGTCGGATTAAAAATCCGACCTTTTTAATAACAGTCATAAGTAATTATTTTTGATATAACACTTTATACTTTAAACTAATGTCTTTATTATTTATTTCAATAAAGTAAATTCCATTTGCAAATTTACTTAAATCAATAGATTTAACATTTCCTTTAACTTGGTTTTCTTTCACTTCATATACATTTTGACCAATTACATTTTCTAGCTTAATACTTACATCTTTCAAATCACCTCCAAAATAAACATTTAATATTCCATTAGTTGGATTTGGATAAATATTTATTTCTGTGTTACTTATGTTTTGTATTATATCTGTAACATCAATATAAACGCAAGATGATGTTGAAGTACAACCATTTTGATTTATTATTACTCCATAATTTCCATTTACTGTTGCGGTGTAACTGTCATTGATTTCACCAGGTATGTTTACATTACCATTATCGCAATCAAACCATTGATATGTTGCTCCAGGCAATGTAGTTGCAGTGGCAACTGGGCCAACAGAGATTACCGAGTAATTATCAACAGCATTAACTGTAACTATAACCTGGTCAGTTGCAGAGCATCCGTTATCAGTACCAGTAACAGTATAAGTTATACTTCCAATTGATGGAACAAATGAAAAACCATCAGTAACGCCATTATCCCATGTATATGAAGATGCACCAGTTCCTAACAAAACAACTGGCGTACCAACACAAACTGTTTGGTCAACACCTGCATAAACAACAGGAATTGTTG
>JAVHRJ010000293.1:1381-3585 GCA_036171595.1 Bacteroidales bacterium | reverse complement strand
AAATTTTAGATAATATAATTTTCTTGTAAGCACTAAATAACTATTTAACATCAAGCAACTCTACTTCAAAAATAACTGAAGTGTATGCTGGAATTGAACCATTTGATGAACCTTTTTCGCCAAAAGCAAGTTTCGAAGGCATTATAAAAAGTGAATGGTCGCCTTGTCTCATTGTGCCAATAGCTTCTTCAAGTCCTTTAAGTACCTGCATTTCTGTTCCAAAAACAAATTGAAAAGGTTCATTTCTTTGCTTTGTACTATCGAAAATTTTACCGTTTAAGAATCTTCCTTCGTAATTTACGGTTAAAGTATCGCTAATTTCAACTTTTTTGCCAGTTCCTTTATTTATATCAATTTTATAAATTCCAGTTTGAGATGGATTTACATTTATCTGTTCGTTTTCAATAAAATGTTTTAATACCGATTGCTCATATTTACCAAAATCATCAATCCAACTCAAAAACTCATCTTTTTCTTTATTAAAATTTTCAGCCGAGTTAATAGACAAAATTTTAATATCAACTCTAAAATAACTTTGTTGCGGTAAAAATTTTGGTAATGGGGCTTTTATGGTTTTTGAAAAGAAATTATCAGCATTTATATAAAATGATGCGCTATCTGATTGAGCAAGCATTGAAAAACATTCTTCGATTGCCCCTTTAAAAGGTGATGTGGTGTATTTAATGCTTCTTACAGCGTCGAAAAACATTGAATCGCTTCCTGTAAAATATTTAATGTGAAATGTTATAAATTCTCCGTTTTTTGGCTTTTTAGAGTTTTCGCCAATTTGCAATAATTTAAAATAAATTCCACTTTCCGTTTTTGTGTATCCATCAATATCAGATTTGCTTTTACATGAAAAAGTTAAAATAATTAATAAAATAAATATTGATATTGCATTTTTACTATACATTTGTTTATTTGTTATGCACAAAGTTACATCATTTTTATTTTACGATTTTAATTTCTTAAAAATAATAACTAATTCAATTAATACAGGTATTTATATTTTTGGAATATGATTTGTTAATTAAAAATGATTTTTTCAAATAGGAGAAATTTAATTTCAAGTGTATTAAAATAAAGTTTGATTTAAAATTTAATATTATGAAAACAATTAAAATTTCTATTATTGTTTGTATAATGTTATTTACAAACATGTTATTTGCACAAGAAGTTGCAAATTTATCTGATAGTACCGGTTTACCTGGCGACCACTTTAGTTTACAAGGTGCACTAGATTTATTTAAATCATCAAAATCATTGGAAGATTTTGAAAAGAAAATTAATAATGAAGATAATGCAGTAAATAATTTAGACCTTAATGGTGATGGAGATATAGATTATATAAAAGTTACCGATAGTAGAAAAGATAGTGCTCACGCAATAGTTTTACAAGTTCCGATTAATGACGATGAATTGCAAGATGTTGCTGTTATTGAGATTGAAAAAACAGGAAGTAAAAATGCTATTGTGCAAATTGTTGGCGACGAGGAGCTTTATGGTAAAAATATGATTGTTGAGCCTTTTGAAGAGAAAACTTCTGTTAAAACAGAATCAGGTCCTTCAAATTTATTCCCAATGCCAGTTCATGTTATAGTAAATGTTTGGTATTGGCCTTCAATACAATTTATTTATGCTCCTGCATATGTAGTGTGGGTATCTCCATGGAAATGGCATCATTATCCTTTATGGTGGAAACCTTGGGCACCACATCCTTGGAATTGGCATCATCAACATTGTGCACATTATAACGCTTTTTACTATCCTGTAAATAAACATAGAGTTGTAGTTGCACATAATATATATGCGCCACACAGAAAAACATCAATAATTGTGCAAAATAGATATAAAAACAATCACGAGTATTATAAAGCACATAGAGGAAAAAATATTTATAATAAACCTATAAACAATTCACATCGTGGTACTGCTGTTGGTAAACCAGTTAATAATTCACGTGTAAAACCAAATAAATCAATAAGTCAAAAACCATTAAAAGTATCAAATGGTGGTCGAAACAAATCGACAGGTGGTGGAAATGGTAAAAGAAAATAGTTGACTTTTTATAAATTAGTATTATGGTTTACAATTTATTATAATAAATTGTAAACCATAATTTATTTATTTAATTTGCTCCGCTTCATTCTTTATTAAATTATGAAATTCGAGCAATGCAGCTAAAAGTACTTGAGAATAATTTT
>JAVHRJ010000293.1:0-1281 GCA_036171595.1 Bacteroidales bacterium | reverse complement strand
TTTATTAAATTATGAAATTCGAGCAATGCAGCTAAAAGTACTTGAGAATAATTTTGCGAAGCATTTCTAAATGAGCCAACTTCTGTTTGCCATACAGTATAAATTAGTGGTAAACCACCTTCTTTTGGTCTTATTGCATATAGAATATTTTGCACATTGCCACCACCAGCATGATAAACATGCATTACTAATAATTTAAACCAAAGGTCATTCTCTTTGTAAGTTATTGTTAAACTATCGAGAATGTTTTTAACAGTTGGGATGCAAATTTTTTTAATAAACATTGATGCAGCATAAGCTGAGCGTTTAATGTCTTTGCGCTCATCAGTAGTTTTGTTGATTGTTAAGCCATATTTTCTTGCAACATATTTCATGAGTTGAAATGGTCCATAAGCACCTACGTTGGACTTTTGTAATTTGTTAGGACTTTCAATTAGTAAGATTGATTGAGCATACCAAGGGTCAACATTGTTTTCGATAAATACTGGAATGCTTTGATCGATAATTGGAATAACCGTTTTAAACGAATAAAAATATTTTTTCCCAGTAGTAAAAAATAATCTTGCAGAATCGGATATCCCATTAGCTTTTCTTAAACTGTCGCGGTAGCAAGTTTTTTGACTGTCGTTTAATGAAGAATAAAATGTGACCGAATTTTTATCAATAATTTGTCTGGTTTTAGCTACGCTCATAAAACCAGAATCGGCTGATAAATGCATAAGTTTCGACCAAAAAATTGGTTGAGGTACCGTATCCCAAAAACGTGCATACATTATTGAGTCAATACATGCTTTGTGGTAAATTGAATCACCGCGGTAAAGAATATTACATACATTTGATTTATCTTTTTTAATAATGGAATCGTTAATTGACATAATATAATTTTGTGATTGTGCTATCTCAAAGAGACTTAAAAAAATAATATGTATCGCTATCAATAATTTCATTAAAAAAATGGTATAAAACAAAAGTATAACTATAATTTTGTTTTAAATAGTATGTGAAATCTAATTATCAACATTATTTAGTTTACATATTTGTGTTTAAGCAACTTTTTTTAATTTTGATTATCTTAGAGAAAATATTTAGTTATAAAAATGAGAATATTAAAGTTACTTATTTTGTCTGTTTTTATAATAAACGGTTCATTGTATAGTCAAATTGTATTGTCTGTTAATGATTTGCCTAAACCAAGAGACGTTTAAATAAGTGCAAGAATAGGCAATTTAGAAGATTTAACAGTTTTTCATATTTAAAAAGAAATATAAATGTATCAGAAAA
>JAVHRJ010000292.1:0-3586 GCA_036171595.1 Bacteroidales bacterium | reverse complement strand
AAAAAATTGTGCCATTTGTTTTTGAGCTATCGATGATCCTTCCTAACAAACAACAAAAGAATATAAAAAAATGTGCCAATTAACGATGAGGCAATGCTAGCAAGAACAAAACTTCCAACAAGATATTGTTTTATGTTTAAAGTAAATAAATCGATACTAAAACCCGCATTAAATGGGAGTTTCGCAATATCTGTTCCCATAACAATGCCACCAGTTAAATAACTTAAATAAATTATTACGGGTATCATAGGTGTAATACTAATATTAGCGGCTACTCCCACAATTAGCTTGTTAAGTTTAAAAACATAAGCAAGTGCAATGGCTGTTATTAATTGATATCCCCACAATGGAATAATTCCCATAAAAACGCCAAACATTATAGAACCTACAATTTTAAAATTATTGTCATTTGTTTTTACTAAATTTTGATTAAAAAAATCGACAATGTTTTTCCTGTTTATTTTTTTAATAAAAGCAAATGGTTTAAAAAATGTAAGACTTAAAAATACTAACCATGAATTTAATAAACTAATTCTAACAAAATCCACAACTGGCCTAAAATGAGTTATTCGTTCTTTTTCGGGTGGATAAATAACAGAAATTGGAATAGATTCGATAGGAATATTTTGCCACGATGCCTTTACCATTATTTCTATTTCAAACTCATAGCGACGGGTAAGAGTTAATATGTGTTTCATTACTTTAATTGGATAAAGCCTAAATCCCGATTGTGTGTCGTCTAGTTTTATTCCAGTAATTACCAAAAACCAAAAATTTGATATATTGTTAGCAAAACTACTTTTTCGCGAAATTTTTCCCTTTATTATTGAACGCGTTCCAATTATAATCGAATCTTTTTTTTGTTTGTTTGCTTCAATAAATTTTGGAATATCTTCTGCACAATGTTGACCGTCAGAATCAATAGTTATAGCATTTGCAAAACCTAATTCAATTGCTTTTTTAAATCCCTTTTTTATTGCATAACCCTTACCTTTATTTTGGGGATATGAAATTATTTCAATGTTTTTAAATTTTTCGAGCAATTGTAAAGTGTTGTCGGTTGCTCCATCATTTACCACAATAACATTTTTAGTTTGTAATAATACTTCTTTTATAACAGCCTCTATTTTAGAAGCATTATTATAAGTAGGAATTATTACACAAAAATTTTCTTCCAAAGAAGATATATGTGATTGAATATCAGCCAACACCAAAAATTGTTTTTATGTAAAACATTGCAAATTTACCATTTTATTTGAAGAATAATTAATGATAAAATTAAAATATCTAAAGTTTTGTTAAATATGAATTTAATAAATCATTGTTTAAAAATTTGGAATTATATTTGTCGAAAAATGTGAAATTAAAATTATGACCGAACAAATAAATTCTCCTATTCCACCACGAAAAAAATTTGATTTACTTTATTTTATAGTTATTCTTTTATTATTGATTTCGAATGTTTTTTTTGCTTATAAATTTTATAACGTACGAAAAGAAAAGGTTTTTGTTGAGGTTGAACTAAAAGATACTGGAGCCGAAAAAGCAAATTTAGAAAAAGAATATTCTGATATGTTGGCTCAATACAATTCTTTAAAAACTGATAATTCACAAATATCGGGCGAACTTGAGCAAGAAAAAACAAAAATAAAAGAAATGCTCGATGAAATTAAAGGGCTTAAAAATGCAAACTCATATCAAATTGGTCAATATAAAAAAGAATTAGGAACTCTTCGCGAAATAATGCGAAGCTATATTATTCAAATTGACTCACTTAACACTCGTAACAAATTGCTATCTGAAGAAAACAAACAAGTAAAAACTGATTTTCAAAAAGTAAAAACTGAAAAAGAAACCCTTCAGGTAAAAACCGATGACCTTTCGCAAAAGGTTGACGTTGCTATGACTTTAAGGGCTATTAGTATTAGTCCAACACCAGTAAACGAAAAGGCAAAAGAAGTAACAAAGGCTAAAAAAGTTAAAAAAATAAAAGTTTGTTTTACATTAACCGAAAATGCTATTGCTAAGCCTGGTAACCGTATTGTTTATTTACGAATTGCCCGTCCCGATAAAGAAATTTTACCAAACCCCGATGGTGCAATGTTCGATTTTGAAGGAAACCAAATATTGTTTTCTGCTAAACGCGAAATCGATTACGAAAATAAAGATGTTGAAATGTGCATTTATTGGGCAAATACCGGCTCACTAACCGAAGGCGTTTATACCGTTGACCTTTTTAGTGAAGGCAAACAAATTGGAACTGCTACTTTTGCGTTGAAGTAAGAAAGTTTAAAGTTTGTAAAGTAGAAAGTTGTGAAAGAAAGTCTTTAATGTCCCATTAACTTTAAGTACTTTATCACTTTATGAACTTTCTACCGCATAAAACACAAGGTTTTTCGTCATTCCCGCGAATGCGGGAATCCCCTAAAGGTAACCATACTAATATTCACATTCCATTTCTTATCTTCGCCAATATGAAAACAAATTTTTAAACATTTTTTTTCAATTCTTCTTCGAATAGGAGATTCCCGCCTTCGCGGGAATGACGGCAAAAAAGAAACCATTGAATAGCTTTATTAGCAGGACTTTCTATGAAAAATCAGATTCAAATTTGATTTGTATTTCATTTGATGAAAGTTTAGAATCTAATAATTTTCCATTTTCGACATTAAGCATTTTATCAAAAGTATTAACATTAAAATTTTTTCGTGATTCTTGCATTGAAGCTTTTAGAATGTAAACACTTTTTAGCTTTAAAACGTTTTGATTAATAAGTCTTGGATAAATTGCAAGATTGATTCCTTTGCCATCTGTTTGAAAACTTGGATAAACTATTACATCTGTTTTATAATCAAGAAAGTGCTTTTCTGAAAACCATGAAGTAAGCAAATGTTGTTCTGATAAAAAAAGGTTGCTAAAAAAAGACAGATAATTCTCAAATAAATCTTTTTCAGATTGTTGCCAATTAAGTTTTTTTATAAAGTCCGAATTTGACAAAATGTTTTCCATGTCAACTATAGTAAATTTTATTAGGTCTTTTTTTAAAAATATCCATTTGGATACTGCAATATCTGTTTTTTTAATTTCTTCATTATTGCTTAATAATTTTTCAAATATTGAAGTGCGTGGGTCACATGCACCATAAAATACTGAAGTACCAGGCAAATTACAACGCATTAATTCAATTTCTTGACTTTGTGGTCTCATTTCATACATTTTTGGATTGCAAATATCAAATTTATCCTTTATGTCTCTAGCACGAAAAACACCTTTACTTTTTGTGGCATTGAGAAATGTATAGGAATTAATTTTTTCATGATAAAAAGCATTCCAGAGAAATGTCTTACTAATATTATTAACAGTTTCTAATTTGTTGCTATAATTAATTTGCTCTTTATTACTAAAATTATTTTTAATGTTTTCAAGTGAATTTTGAAATTCTTTTAATGATGGTATACTACAACATTTTTTTTTCTTAATCATGGCTCTGTTTTTTTTATACAAATTTAATGTATAATTTACTTCTTTGTGAATCAACTTTTTAACATAAAGATTAACATTTTAACAGTTATTCGTTTATGTTGCT
>JAVHRJ010000291.1:10615-16976 GCA_036171595.1 Bacteroidales bacterium | reverse complement strand
GTAAAAATGTTGTATTATGAACTGAATCAACCCAATATCCATAACCATATTGAGGATCTTGTGCATTTAAATTGTAAAATGTAGGTCCGCAAACAAAAGTATCGGTAGGATTTACGTTTTGAACTGCTGTTTGTATGCTTCCAAAATATACATTAACAGAATCGTGCCCATAACAAACTCCATTAAATTCAGTCCAAACCATTTCAACTAATACATTTTCAGATGAAAATCTAATCCAAGTACAAGGTACATATTGATTAGAAGCATCATAATAAGAGATTGAATCAATTGGCGCATCGTAATATGCTACAGAATTATATGGGCAACTCCAAGCACCTCCAGATACTGTGGTATCGGCACATATATATGCAAATTTACCGCAAACTGAAAAATCAGAACCGGCATCGGGTTGAGGAATAGGTTTAAAATTTACTTTAATAGTATCACGATCTAAACATGTTGGATTTCCAGCATTCATTTCTTCCCAAATAAAATGGTAAATTCCATCAGTTGTAACTGTAACAATTGCAGAATCATTAGTAGATGGTACAAAATTAGCTAAACCAGGGTTTCCAACCATTGGGCTCCATAATCCAATATGATTTGTTAAACTAAAACTTCCAGTTAAATTATACGATAATCCACAAACAGCAGTATCTACACCAGCATTAGCATTAGGAATTTTATAAAAAGTAATTAAAGTACTATCAACAGACGCACAACTATTACCATATTGAACATGCCAATAAACGTAAACTGGATGTTGGCTGTTTATCCAAAAATTATTGCCAAGAGAAGTTGCATCAATATTAGCATTCCAAGGAATTGCGTCTCCTCCTGAAATAATAACCCCTGGTACACTACTAGTCCAATAAGCATCAACAATACCACTACCAATAGTATCAGCATTTAGTTGACCAACAGTTCCACAAATTGATTGAGGTGGACCAGCTTCGGGATGTGGCACTTTAATAAATGTAACATTTACAGCATCAGTTCCTGGACAAATACCATTAAACGCATGCCATGTAAAAGTTACATTATGAGTTGCTTGTGTATATTGTTGTATCCAAACATTTACAGATGGATATGTAGAATTTGGAGTAAAAATAGTTGATTCAGATGATGTCCAATATCCAGGATATAAGCTATCTGCTACTAAATTTGTAGTTAATCCGCAAGCAGTAGTATCAACACCAGCATTTACAATTGGAATTTGTAAAAAATCAATTCTTACTGTATCGCTACTAGTACAAATTCCATTAGTTTCTGTCCAAACAAAAAAGTAAGTTCCATAACCAGTATTTGCATGTGCATTAGCATTAGCAGAAGAAGAAGGAGTAATTGTAGCATTCATAGGTGCAACAGTAGTCCATAAACCTGTTGAACCTGCCACACTAGGAACTGCATGTAAAGTATAATCTAAACCACAAATTTGATCTTTATCACCTGCATAAGCAATAGGTTGTTGGGCAAAACAAATTGTAACATTATCAGCAGAATCGCAAGCACCACTTATTTCGTGCCAAGAATACTCATAACAACCAGGATCGCTAACAGTTACAGTAGTAATATTAGATGAAGCACCACCAAACAAAGAGCTACCTGGACCGCTAACTTGCGACCAAGAACCAACATTACCAGGAGAAGGTAAAGAACCTGACAAAGTATAAGTTAATCCACAAACACTATTATCGGCTCCAGCACTTGGACTAGGAGTTATACAGCAATTTAAAGTGGTTGAGTCAAGAACTTGAACCTGTTGAAGTGTAGGAGTAGAAACGCAACCTGTAACATTATCTGTTACAGTTAAATAAATACTTTGAGGACCAATTGCTGGCCAAGTTACTGAATAAGTATTACAACCTGTAGAAATTGCATTACCACTTCCCCAATTCCATTGATAACTATAATTTGCATTACACGAAGCTTGTACAAAACTTGAGCTATTAATACAAATAGGACTTTGTGCAGTAAAAGCAGACGAAGGAATGGGGTTAACAACCACAGTATGAGTTGTAGTATCAGAATTACAACCATTTGCACCTGTAACAAATAAACTAACCGAATTAGAACCAGAACTAGCATAAGTTACAACATGAGGTCCAACAGTTAGAGCAGTTGATGGGGAACCATTTACAAAGCTCCAGTTAAATTGTGAACCACCAGTTCCTGTATAAGTTATTGTACTTGTTTGACCAGCACAAATTGGAGAGTTTACTGTAAAAGTAGAAGTAGGAATTGCTTGGAAAGTAACAGCAACAGTATCAGAACATGACAAACCAGAAGAATTTGTAACTTGCCAAACTAAATTATAAGTTCCAGGTGTAGAAACTAAAATTGTTGCAGTAGGTGAATTTATTCCAGTTCCACTAAATGTAACTATGCCAGGTTGAGCAATCCAATGAGTATTAACATCTCCAGTATTTTCAACAGCATTTAAACTTGCTGTTAGACCACAAACAGTAATATTACCTCCTGCATTAGCAGTACAAGCATTACACGGGCCAGGTGCTGTATATGTTACAGTATAATTACAACTTGTTGCATCAGAAAATGTTGCAGTTAAAGTATGCTGCAAGCCATCAGAAAGAATTCCACAGAGATTAAAAGCAGATGGACTATTAAAAGGCGGGTTAAAAGTTTGAGTAATACCACTTGGCATATCAACTACTGTTAATGTACCAGTTGTAATAGGAGTTGAACTAAAATGATATACCAAGCTTCCGTTCACACAATATTGATTAGTTTGAGGATTACAAGCATTTACTTGATACGTAATATTATCGAAATTACATGTTACAATATTACAGTTAGTTGTTCCAGTACCTCCAGTTTGGCTAAAATTAACATTACATGGCGTGTTTCCATAATTTGTTATAAGTAAAATATAAAATTCTCCAGTTACACCGTTAGGGATGTTCGCAGTTTCATTCCAACTGGTAGAATAGCTACAACTTACGCCAGGATTAGACATTAAATTTGAAGCACAAGCAATTGGAAGGGTAGCAAAAGGTCCCCACATGATAAAGTCAATATCAACAGCTGGGGTGCTAGACATATAAATGCTTATAGGTCCAGAATTAGCAATCTGCAAATAATACCAAGCAGGATTTGGAGTACTTCCTAAACAACCAACAGATCCCAACTGTGGCACATTTGTACTTGCAGGGAACGTATACGAAGTTCCAGTACAAAACGGGTCGGCCGTTGAGCAATCAATACCTTGTCCAAAGCCATTTACACTAAATAATGTTAGTATAAAAATTAAAAATAAATTTATTTTTTTCATATATTATTATTTTCAAATTATTTAATTGACTGTAAAAATTCTTTTTTATCTTGAACAGCCTTATTGTAAAACCCATTACTTTGAGTAAACCAACCATTTTGTTCAGCTTTCTCTTTTTCTGCTGGATTATTAATTACCCAATTTCTCTTAAATTCAATTTCATGAATATTATTATTAAGTTGAGTTAATTTTGAACACTGTTCATTTGTAAATTGTTTCCAGCTATCAATTGGAAAAAGTTCATCTTCAACTTTTACAAATTGAATTCCACAATTAACAAAAACATTTTTTAGAAACTCGAAATCGGCTTGTGCAAAAATTTCCATTTTGCCGGTACGCATTCCTTTGAAGGTTGATGTAGAAATTGTTGAAGATAATACTCCTTGATGCTCAAGTGAACTTTTAATAAATTGATTAATTTCAACATCTGATAATCCAACTACTTGAAATTCAACTTTTGATGATTCTTGACCACTATTGTGGTAAACTTGACATATATTATTTTGAAATACTACGGTTTTTGCAACAATGCTTTGTTGAGCTTGTAAACCTGAAATGCTAACTAGAAAAGCTATAAACAAAAAAATGCTAATGTGTTTCATATCTATTTATTATTGATTTTTTTTATATTTTAAGCCGTTTATTTTATTGTAAGACAAATTAACTAATAAATTCGTTGCCTTGCAAAAATATTTTTTTTAATTGTTTCTGAATTAAGATTTAAAAACAATTAGTTTTTTTGTTTTTCTGTAAATATTCTTTTAATTCATTTATCTCAAAATCCTTCAAAACTATGTGTTTAGAACCATCAAGCAAATAAATTCGAGGTATCATAAAAAGTTTATATGTTTGAACAAAATCATTTTTCTTAGTGTTATCGTATACGTTAAGCCATTTAAATTTATTGTCTTTAATATATGTTTCCCATTTTTTTTGATTATCGGTAGCTAAAACAGCATAAATTTGAAAAAAATCAGGAGAATAAAACTCGTAAACATTTTTTAACTCGGCCAAATATTCTGCACAATGTTCGCATTCGGGATTCCAAAAGATAACTAAAGTATAACAAGATTTAACATCGTATAATGATATTTTTTTTTCAGCTGTATCTGAAAGTATTAAAGTTGGAGCATTAGCTCCAATTAAAGTCGGTTTTAAATCAATTACATGTTTTTTTAAACGAACAATAAAATCGTTATTAACCCAAGGTGCAAGCTCATTTAAATAATAATTTTCAGAAATATAGACAAAAGCCTCATCATTTGGAATTTCACCCGACAAATCGAAAAGTCCTAACAACGTATTTAATATAAATTTGTATACTTCTGGAGTTTTAAAGCTTCTACTAAGTAATAAATCTATCGATTTATTTAATGAATCGGTATTATTTTCAATAATTTCTCCATAATAACTTAAAATTTTATTGTAGAGTACTGGAGAAAATAAAAGTCTATCGTCGTTAAAATTATAATTATCAAAATAATGTGATGTTAAATATGACATTTTTTTATCGACATCAGCTGGGTTGTCAGCTTTTGTAAAAACTTCTAGAATATCAGGTTCTGACATTGATTGTAATAGTGAGGCAAAAAATGTGTTTGAATTTTGTTTAATAATTCGATTTCGCTCATTTCTTAATTCGAATTGCAAGCTATCAATTTGTTTTTTATTAATAGAATTTTTAATTTTAGCCAACTCATTTATTTTGCTTATTTTCTCGGTCGAGAATTTTTGATACTTTACATAAATTTCATTTTCTTCGCTCCCTTCAATTTGCAAATTTGCATTTAAATTTACCGTGTCGTTTTTTACTTTAAACACCTGTTTTTTAGGCATTAGTATATCAAAATAAATCATATTTGGTAACACAATCATATAAACACCTTCGGGCAATTCTTTTTTACCTTCAAAAATTCCCAAACCATTTTTATCGAGTTTTGCAGTATCTATAACAAATTGCTCGTTGCCATAATGATAACCTAAATAGACATTTGAATTTGGTAATTGTTTTAGTTGAATTTCAACCTTATAGCCTTGTGCAAATAAGTATGTTTGTGATAAAAATATTAGAAATAAAATTATACACTTTTTAAGATTTTTCATTGATAAATTTCTAATTTAAATTTTATTTGATATATTATCAGCATTTAGTCTCATAACATTATACATTGGTAAAGAAAATAACAGATTCTTCGCTAATTACTCAGAATGACAAAAAAGAAATATATTCTACTTTTTACATCACTGTCATTATTAGTAAAATGTGCGCCAAACTCCTCACTTTATAAAACAAATATTATCATTTTACTTTTTCTCTTTATTTCGCTCGAACTCTAAAAATTTATCAATTTGGTCAACACCAATACGTTTAGCAATTATTTTTTTATTTCTATCAAGAATATAAATTACTGGCGTACTGTAAATATCGTACAAATTTCGGAAATTAGTAAAGTGGTATTTATCATAAACATTAATCCAATCGAGCGTATGCTCATTAATAAATTTATTCCATTCGGTAGTATCATTTTGAGTATAAACAGCAAATACCTCGACACCTTTTTCTCTAATAGATTTGTACAACTCGTAAAGTTTAGGAATTTCTTTTTTACAATGCCCACAACTAGGTTCCCAAAATGCTAAAATTGTATAATCGGCTTTTACATATTTAAGTTGTTGCCATTTACCTGTTTCGTCTTCCATTTTTAAATCGGGAGCAATTTCGCCAATCATATTTGGTTTTATTTTATTAACTCTATCTCCCATTTTAGCTAATAGCGTTGAATCTGCCCACCAACATTCTCCCGACAAGTAATATTTATCCGCAAGAGTTACAAAAACCCTGTCCATTCCCATAATTTGAGAAGTTTCAAAATAGTTAACAGTATAAACTACGCAATATTGGAAAAAATACTTATTTTTTCTTGCTAACTCACAAACTTTTATCGATTCTTTAATAAGCGAATCTGGTTGAGTCAACACAATGTTTTTGAAAAAATCTTTCATTTTTGATTCAATAAAAGGAGTGCGTAAAAGCCTATCATCGCTAAAATCTACATTATCCCAATAATG
>JAVHRJ010000291.1:0-10515 GCA_036171595.1 Bacteroidales bacterium | reverse complement strand
TTGCCAATCAAAAAACATTTTATTTTCATCAGATCCAGTAACTTTTATATTTTCAATAAAATTTGATGTGTCAGTTTCAATACTAAATTGCATTGACTTATCAATTAAAAATTCGAAATATTGTTTTCGAAGTGAAGGAATAATAACAACATAAATACCCCCATCTAATTTCTTTTTGCCAGAAAATATTCCAACGCCATTTTTATCAACTAAAGTTGTGTCATCAGAATATAACTTATCGGCAAAGCGATGAGCTAAAAGCAATGTGTCTTTTTCAGGTAAATTTTTAACTTTTACTTTAATTTTATATTCTTGAGAATGTAACACATTAAAAAACAATACAAATAACACAGCAAAGATTAAAACTTTTTTTGTTATCATAATTTTTCAAATTTTTTACAAAAATACAAGTCAATTTTAAATTCTAAACAACAAGACAAAATTTAAAGCATTTGCGTTGCCTTGTTTAACATATTTTAACCTCTCTTAACAAGATCCAAATAACAAATTCCAAGATTCAAACTCCAAGTTTCGAATTGCAATTTAATACTTTGAGAACCTCAATACAACTATATAACAAATTACAAAAATAAGAATTCGTTATTACAAAACCCAAAACTTATTATATATTTGCAAAGATAAAAATTATAAAATGATAATAGAAAACTATTTATGCAGTGAATTTGGAAATGCAATTAACACTTTATATTCACAAAGCATTGATATTAAGCATGTACAAATTCAAAAAACAAAAAAAGAATTTAATGGTGATTATACTATAAATGTTTTTCCGTATTTAAAAATAAGCAAAGAAACGCCAGAACAAACTGCAACTGAAATTGGAAATTTTTTAAAAAATAAGATTTCAGATATTTCCTCTTTTGAAGTAATTAAAGGATTTTTAAATATTAGTTTTTCAAATTCATTTTGGATAAACAAATTAAATAATTTATCAAATAACAAAATAGAAAATAATTTATCGCAAAACATTTTAATTGAATACTCTTCGCCAAACACAAATAAACCATTACATTTAGGTCATATACGCAATAATTTAATTGGACACAGTTTATCTGAAATATTAAAAGCAAATGGGCATAATGTTACAAAAGTTAATTTAGTTAACGACCGCGGAATTCACATTTGCAAATCGATGTTAGCATGGCAAAAATGGGGAAAAGAAATTACACCCGAAAAAGCAAACAAAAAAGGCGATAAACTTGTTGGCGATTTTTATGTTTTATTTGATAAAGAATATAAAAAGCAAGTTGCTGAATTAATTTCAAAAGGGAAAACTAAAGAAGAAGCCGAAAAAAACGCAGAATTAATTATTGAAGCTCGTGAAATGCTTCAGAAATGGGAAGCTCACGACCCCGATGTTTTAGAACTTTGGAACAAAATGAATAATTGGGTTTATGATGGTTTTGCGAAAACATATAATGAGTTAGGAATAACATTTAACAAAACATATTACGAATCGCAAACTTATGGATTAGGAAAAGATGAAGTTTTAAAAGGTTTATCAAATGGAGTTCTAATAAAAAAAGAAGATAACTCAATTTGTGCAGATTTAACAAATGAAGGTTTAGACGAGAAAGTTCTGTTGCGAAGCGATGGAACATCGGTATATATGACACAAGATATTGGGACTGCTATTATGCGTAAAAATGAGTTTAATGCCGATAAAATGATTTACATTGTTGGCAACGAACAAAACTATCATTTCCAAGTTTTGAAGCTTGTTATAAAAAAATTGGGATATAATTGGTCAGATCAAATTTCGCATCTTTCGTATGGAATGGTTGAGTTACCAGAAGGCAAAATGAAATCGCGCGAAGGTACTGTTGTTGATGCCGACGATTTAATTGAAGAAATGTATTCAACTGCAAAATCAATTTCCGAAGAACTTGGAAAACTTGATGGTATTACCGAAAACGAAAAAAATGAAATTATAAAAATGGTTGGTTTGGGAGCATTAAAATATTTTATTTTAAAAGTTGATCCTAAAAAAAACATGGTTTTTAATCCAAAAGAATCTATTGATTTTGAAGGCAATACCGGACCATTTATTCAATATACTCATGCAAGAATAAAATCGGTATTACGAAAAGCAGCTGAAATAGGAATAAACACACCAAAAACAGTTTCAGAAAACACCGATATTAACGATAGCGAAAAATCTATAATTAAAAATATAACAAATTACAATAATATCATTTCAGAATCGGCAAACGAATTAAATCCAGCTATTGTGGCTAATTACGCTTATGCACTTGTAAAGGAATACAATCAGTTTTATCACGAATATAGCATTTTAAAAGAAGAAAACATTGAGAAAAAGAATTTTAGACTTTTATTGAGTAATGTTACAGCCAATAGAATAAAAGATTCTATGAAACTTTTAGGAATTAATGTTCCAGAAAGGATGTAAATATTAAATAAATAAAAATAGAATTATTGCCTCACTTTAAACGAGCGATTTTTTTAATTTTACGCTACAAATAAGTAATAGTGAATTAAACAATATTTTTCATAATGTTATACCATTCTAATTTCGTGCATTCCATAGTTTGCAATTTTACCATCTGAATGTTTTAAAATTATATGTCCATTTGTTTCAACACCAAGAATATCGGCTTTAAGCATTTCACCATTTTTGGTAAACGAGCTTTCTTTTCCTTTTCTGTACAATAGCTCATTATAATCGTTATCTATTTGTTCAAAATCGTTAGATTTTAACATTATGTAACGAGTACTAATTAAACCATTTAACAATTTTAAACTTTCTTCTAAATTAAATGGAATTTCTGTCATCATTTTTAATGAAACAGCATTAGGTATATCGGCAGGAAATTTTTCTTGATTTAAATTTATTCCAATGCCAACAACCGAGGCATTAATTTTTTGGCCTAACCATGTATTTTCAATTAAAATACCTGCAACCTTTTTATTTTCGATATAAATATCGTTTGGCCATTTTATAGAAACATTTGAGCAAAATAAACCAACATAATCGGCAACACCAAGCGAAACAGCTTTTGATAAATAAAACTGATTTTCGGGTTTTAAAAATGTTGGCTTAAAAATTATTGAGAATGTTAAATTTTTCCCAGGTTCACTATTCCAACTATTAGTGTGTTGCCCTTTACCATTTGTTTGATTTTCAACAACAATAACATCACCTTCATCAAGGTTTTGTTTTTCAATCATTTCAAATGCAATAACATTTGACGATGTAGCTTCTTTAATTTTAATTATTTCCATAATATTTTATTTTACATAAGGTATTTCAACAATAAATGTAGTGCCAATACCCACTTTAGTTTCGTAAGTAATTTTACCTTTAATTCCTTCAATCATATTTTTAACCATTGTTAAACCTAATCCCATACCACTCGATTTTGTAGTAAAATTAGGAATAAATAGTTTAGATTTCACTTCATCAGTAATTCCAATTCCATTATCTTCAATTTTAATAATTACATTATAATTGCTAGTATTCAAATCTATTTTTATTATCCCATTTCTATCATCAGGAACAGCTTGTATAGCATTTTTAATAAGATTAGTAAATATTCTTAACATTTGCTCTTTATCGGCATAAACAAAAATTTTATTAAAATTATTATTTTCAAAAACAATTTGCACATTTTCGCTTTGTTTATAAAGCTCTATTATTGAATTTATATTTTCGACAATATTAATTTTTTCGATAATAGGCGAAGGAAGCCTTGCAAACATAGAAAATTCAGAAGCTATAGCCGATAAAGTATCAATTTGTTCGATTAATGTTTTACTTGTTTTATCAACTAAATTTTCCCATCCAGGAGTTTTTTCATTGTACGAACGCATTAAATATTGAACGCTAAGTTTCATAGGAGTAAGCGGATTTTTTATTTCGTGTGCGATTTGTTTTGCCATTTCGCGCCAAGCAGTTTCACGCTCAGAACGAGCAAGCAATTCGGCCGATTTTGAAAGTTCTTCGAGCATTTTGTTATATTCATTAACTAAAGAACCTATTTCGTCGTTTCTTTTATAATATAGGGGTTCGTTTTTTTTGCCAAATTCAATTTCTCTAAATTTTCGTTGTAAAAGAATAATTGGTCGTGTTAAGCCATTAGTAATAAATAAAGTTATTAGCATTGCAAATAAAATTAACATTAAGTAAATATTAATTAATGTTGTTGCAAACGATGATATTTCATTAGTAAGTGCATTTTGTCTTGTAAAATAAGGAAGATTTAAATATGCAATAACTTTACCATTTGAATTATAATAAGGCATGTATGCCGATAAATATTTTAACTTTCCGATATGCTCTTCTAAAACTATTTCGGGCTTATGTTGGTAATTAATACTATAAAATGCTTCTGGGTTCATTAAATTGCCAACAAATCCTTTATTAAAAACCTCAGGTCGCGACGATGCAAATAAAAGTCCATTTTTGCTATACAAATTAATATCTGAATAAAACACATTCGAAAATTTTATAAGCATCGATGTGTAATTTTCTCTTTGTTCGTTAAGTAATTCCGTTTGATTGCCAATTTTATTATTTAACTCAATTAAAATTGATTGCATTTTTTCAGAAATATTCTCATAATTTTTTTTCTCGTACTTATTTATAATATAATAAACTGTAACAGTTCCAATAAAAATAAATGAAAGAATTAATACCGAAATAAATGAAATTAATATTCGCGATCGAATATTTAAATCAATATTTAATTTAACTATCTTTTTTAAATTTTTTATTAATAAAATAACAATATACACAATAAATAAAAATACTAATATGTACGAAAATGTAATTACAACATCGTAAAAATTTGTTGACTGAACACTTAAAACAATTAACGAGTTTTTATCGGGTCGATAATATAAGTGTTCGAAACCATCGATATTTTTTATAAAAAACTCTTCATTTATATTATTTAAATTATTAATTGATACTCTATAATCAAAATCGCCATTTCGTGTAAGCAATTTGTTATTTCGGTATTTAGCATAACTATATTTTTTTTCGATATTGGCATCATTAACTTTTTTATCGAGTAGCAACTCGGGATAACCCAATGCTTGATTTTGTAATCGAGAATCAAGCTCTATAAAAATTCGAGAATTAATTGAATCATTAAATTTATTTGATAAGTTAATAACACCTAAATAACTAACTCTTCCATCATTATTTTCTACAAAATAAAAGTCGGTATTTGGAATATTAACACTTTTATTTTTTACAATTTGATCGAAATACTCAAAACACCCGTAATATTCGCCTGTTTCTGTTATTTTTAAATTATCATACGAAGTACAAATTGTGGTTTGAATTTCGTATTTATTCCAAAATCCATAAAAGTAATTTTCGCGTAAATACTGAAGAATTTCGTATCTTTTATCGAGCGACTTTTGCGCAAACTCTGATATTAATAAATCTGACGACATTTTCTTTTGCAAATCGTCTAATAAAGTTTCGGCAACTAAATCTCGCTCATTAGATAAACCAACAGATATTACTTTTCGTGTATTTAAAGATTTAATATGCTCGTAGTACAAAGTAAACACTGTTAAATATAAAGAAGTAAGTAAAATAAAATATATTGTATAATAAAAACTTGATTTCTTTTTTGAAAAATTAAAAACTGTTACTCCTATAAAAATTAAAAGATTAAAAATTATAGAATAAAACTCATTTTTACTAAAAAATATTAACTGAAAAATAAAAATAATTAATTCACATATAACAAAAGTTACCAATATTAATTTAATAGAATAAAGTTGACTTAATATTGAAGTAATCTTATTATAAACAACAAGTTCAGAAACAATTAATGTTACAAAAATCACAAATACAATTAATGTATTATAGTTAGTTTCTAAAATGTTATAAATTTGAAAAGATATAGTTGAATCGAGAATTAAGCTTTTGAAAAGAAGTGAAATAACTATTGATAAAAACAAACAAAACAAAATGCAAATAATTAAAAATAATGTTTTATTTAACGATTTTAATAAACCTTCAACATTAAAATACTTATTATACAACAACGATATAAACAAAAATAAAACAGAATCTATTAAAACATCACCCAATGAGGGAAATATAACAGACGAAGCATAATCGTTAGGTTTAAACAAGTTAAATAAATAGACTACATGCGGAAAATTATAATGCATCATTATTATTCTAATAATTACGATAATAATTGTTGTAGTTATTAAAATTAAATTCAAATATTTTTTATTTGCAAATTGAAAGTTTTTATAAAAACCAATAATCAAAAACACAATTGTTAAAGAATAGAATAGACCAGGAAGCCAGCCATGCGACTCAAAAACTTTAACAACATTTTTTGAAATAAGTGAAAACAAAAAATTACCCTTATTGTCGGTAATTTGAATTGCATCTTGTTGAGGAATTTTTGAAATATTAAAATCACCATCAACTCCAAATTTAGGATTTAAGGTATTTTGCAAATAATTATTTTCGATTGGGAACTCTTTTTTTATTAATAAAAAACCTACAATGCTTATGTTGCCATTTATTTTTTGATTAGAAACTACCCAAGCATTATTAATAAACGATATTGGCTGCAATGAATCGCCTATAAATTGCCAATTTTTATTTACAAAAGAGTTATCGCTCCAATAAACAATTTCTTTTTTATTGTAAACAACAATATATAATCCAGTACCCGCTAAACTCGTAGAATATGAATTAAAAGCCTCTGATAAAAATTTATTTAACCCTTTTAATTTAATTTTTTCATCAAACTCATTAATAACTTTTTTTAATTCGTTACGTTGCGATTGTAATTTCTGCGAAAAGCTAATATTGTCGATATTTTCGTAACTAGTGTGTGAAAAAAAATATTCAGTTGAAATTCCAATAACTAAAGTGATAATTGAAATAAGAAAACAAAATTTATAGTCAAATTTTTTCATTAACTCAAAGGTAACAATTTAATTATTTATGGTGATATGGTAATCCTTTTAATATTGATGCAGCTCTATATATTTGTTCAACAAAAATTAGCCTAACCATTTGATGTGTAAACGTTAATTTAGATAACGATATTTTATTTACATATTCTTTTTTAAAAGATTGCGAAAAGCCATAAGGACCGCCAATAATAAACACTAAACGTTTTTTTCCAGCATTTAAATACATCTCAAGTTTACTTGCAAACTCTTCCGACGAAAATTCTTTACCATTTTCATCTAATAAAATAACCTCATCGGAATCTTTTATTTTTAATTTAAAAAGTTTTGCTTCATCATCTAATTGCTTTTTAACATCTTGTTTACCATGTAATTTTGGTTCATTTATTATTTCAATATCAAACTGATAAAATGGTTTTATACGTTTTTCGAAATGCTTTATACCTTCAATCACAAAATCTTCATCAGTTTTTCCAAATACTAATAATAAAATTTTCATAAAATAAATTGTATTTAATTTTTTTATAACTTGCAGTCATAAATTCAATTATTTGTTAAAGATAATAGTTGTGGTTTAATTTTTGATTTAAATTTTATCATAAAAATTAATAAGATGAAAAAATCACCATTTATTACATTACTAATCAGCACAATTCTAATTTTTATAAATGTTGGAATTTCAAAAGCTGGCGACCTTCCCGATGGAATTATAAATTCTTTAAAAACAGGCAATGCAAAAGAACTTGCCAAATATTTTAATGCTAATATTGATTTAACTTTAATTGACAAACAAGAAATTTACAGTAAAACACAAGCCGAACTTATTTTAAAAGAATTTTTTAGTAAAAACGCTCCAACAAATTTCACAATAATTCACCAAGGCGAAAAAGAAGGATCGAAATATGTTATTGGAAATTTAACAACGTCCAAAGGAACATTTAGAGTTTCGCTATTTCTTAAAAATCAAGATAATACACAAGTTATTCAACAACTTCGTATTGAAAGCGGAAATGAATAAATTATTTATTAAAGCATTTATTAAAAATGCTATTAAAGAAGATATTGGCGATGGAGATCATACTTCATTGGCTTGTATTCCAAAAAACAACATAGGCAAAGCAAAATTACTTATTAAAGAAAATGGCATTATTGCTGGAATTGAAATAGCAAAAATTATTTTTAATGAATTTGATTCTGATTTTAAATTCGAAATTTGTAAAAAAGATGGCGATAATTGCAAATCAGGTGAAATAGTTTTTTTTGTTGAAGGAAAATCAATTCTATTGTTACAAGCAGAACGTTTAGTGCTAAATGTTATGCAACGAATGAGTGGCATAGCTACACAAACAAACATTTATGTAAAAGAATTATCGGGCTTAAAAACAAAAATTTTAGACACAAGAAAAACAACACCTGGATTTAGATTTTTCGAAAAAGAGGCAGTAAAAATTGGTGGTGGTGTAAATCATCGATTTGGTTTATTCGACATGATTCTTATAAAAGATAATCACATTGATTTTGCAGGTGGTATCGAAAATGCCATTAAGAGTGTTAATTCTTATTTAAAAAATAACAATAAGCAACTAAAAATTGAAATTGAAGCACGAAACATTTCAGATGTTAAAGAGATTATTAAAATTGGCAATATAAATAGAATAATGCTCGACAATTTCTCAATTGAAAACACAAAAAAAGCTGTTGAAATAATAAATGGCAAATTTGAAACTGAATCGAGTGGAGGAATAACAATAAGCAACATAAAGAAATATGCCGAATGTGGAGTCGATTACATTAGTGTTGGAGCATTAACACACCATGTTAACAGTTTAGATTTAAGCTTAAAAGCTGTATAACAATGAAATCGAAAATTTCTAATAAAATAAAAAGTCTAGTACCATTAACTTTAATTGAAAAAATAAAAAGTTTTACATTACCAGGATTCGACAAACAACCACTTTACGAAGTTGGCAAATTTTTTATTTCTAGTGTAAATAAAGGTGCTTTAACGGTTAGGGCATCATCAATAGCGTACAATTTATTTTTGGCAATTTTCCCAGCATTAATTTTCTTTTTTTCACTTATAGCATATATTCCAATTGATAATTTACCTCAAGAATTATTAAAAGTACTAAAAGATATAATGCCTACAAATGCTTATTTATCAATTAGAAGCACAATAATAGATACAATAATACACAAAAGAACTGGCCTACTTTCGTTTGGATTTATAGCTGCATTATATTTTGCAACAAATGGAATAAACTCACTTATTGCGGCATTTAACGCATCGCAATCGGTAACAGAGCGCAGAAATATTTTACAGCAAAGAGGTATTTCTATTTTATTAGTTATATTGTTATCGGTACTTTTAGCTATTGCAATTGGCTTATTAATGTTTAGCCAAAAAACTTTTTCATATTTAATTTCGCACGAAATTATAAAACAAAACATCGTCTATTATTTAATAATAACAGGGAAATGGTTAATTATTATTTTATCGTTTTTTTGTGCAATTTCATTATTATATTTTTTAGCTCCAACTCGAAAATCAAAATTCAGATTTATTTCGGCAGGCTCTTCGTTAGCAACTATTTTAAGTTTAATAATTTCTGTAGGATTTTCGTTTTATGTTAATAACTTTGGAAATTACAATAAAATATACGGTAGCATTGGAACTTTAATTGTAATTTTAGTTTGGCTATATTTTAATGCATTGGTTTTAATAATAGGATACGAACTTAATTGGAGCATAAAAAACGCAAGAAATAAAATGGAAAAAGAATTAAAACAACTCAAATAATTTATAAAAAATCATGAAACTTGTTCATTGATATTACCGTATAAAAAACGAAAAAAAATTAATATGTATAAAATAATTTTAATAATCTTATTTTTATCTCAATTAACTAGCTTTGGTCAGAAGAAAATTAATTACGACGACCTTGAAGAAAGAGATGGCATTTTTTATGAAATAGATTCAAAAACTCCTTTTACTGGTCAATGCGTAACAACGTTCCCAAGTGGTAAACTTGGCATGGGTGGAAGCATAAAAAACGGTTTGCGTGATGGAGAATGGATTTGGTTTTACGAAAACGGAAATAAAAAAAGATATTGCGTTTATAAAGCAGGAGTTAAAGATGGCGCCAGCATATTTTTTTACAAAACTGGTATAAAAAAGTCGGAAATAATTTTTAGTAACGATAAAAATATCAAACAAACTTCGTGGGACGAATCGGGTAAGCAAACTAAAAATCCATCGTTTTCGTCGTTTAACTAAAATACATAAGCAATTTGTTATAATATATCACACACGAAAAATATTTATAAATAATGCATAAAATTTATGCGGTTATAGCTTTTTTTTACTTATAAGAATTAACGTTGGCATGTTGGATTTGGCAGGCAATTGCTTGCAATTGGTGTCAAACCGCTAAGAATTATATTTAATGTTATAGTTGTCAAATTGCCCATAACTGCACAGTTTTTACCAAACGTGTGTTAGCAATAGGGCATTTATTCTATTTCAAAGTCGTCAGAACAGTATGCCGACATTGTAATGCATGAAAAGCAACC
>JAVHRJ010000290.1:0-3591 GCA_036171595.1 Bacteroidales bacterium | reverse complement strand
TACATTATGGTTTTTACAAAGCGGTCGTAACCCAACAGCTATAACCCAATGGTCGCAATACAATGGGGCTTAAAATAACGGTCGTTAGACAATGGTTTTTACAAAACGGTCGTAACCCAACAGCCATAACCAATGGTCGAAATACAATGGGCTTAAAATAACGGTCGTTATACAATTGTTTTTACACAGTGTGGTGTTATTCTTTAATAAATTTATAAGTTAGAGTGTTTTCTTCATTTGTTGCCTGAACGAAGTAAATTCCTGAATTAAAATGACTGCAATCAACTTTTACAATTCCTTTTGATTTTTTGCTTTCATAAATTTTTCTTCCTAAAACGTCACTTATTAGCAAACTAAATATTTGTTTTTCTGGCAATTCAATTATGAAGGCCGCTTGTGCAGGATTTGGATAGACTATTATGGATAAATTTTCATTATTCGACTTATTGATTCCTGTTTCACAATCAACTGTTGTATTAGAGTAATCGTAAGAATCAATAAAATTTGGAAGACCTAAACTACAAGTTTTACCATTTAAGGAAACTGCATTATCTTGAAAATTACATCCTATACCTTTTATATTTGGATTGTTTATTACTGCTAAAAAAGTTCTATTTTCTCTTGCTACATATATTTTGCCATCAGGGCCAAGTTGAAGAGCATAAGCTCGCTCGCCTGTAAACTGGGGAAGATTAGATATTGTGACTTTTGAGTTCCTAATAGAATCCGCTTGCCCCCCACCAGCAACCAAATCATATTGATAAAGTTTACTATAAAAATTATCTGATAGATAAAGTTTAGAATTATCGGGAGAAAAAGAAACTCCATAAGAACCAAAGCTGTCAATTTGTAATTCTAAATCTATCAAGTTTGAAACAATTCCTGTCGTGGAATTAAAATCAAATACTTCTTTAATATTATCACAAGTGTTCAAATTGCAGAGCGCTAACTTTTCACCATTAGGTGATGCCTTCATATAACCTATTGCTGCGTTTGTACTAGGAGGTCCGCAATTAGTTTGATGAATGGAGCCGATATGTGAAATGGTAGTATCCACAATTCCATTACTGTTTATGTGAAAAGCATAAAATGCATCTGAAAAATATTTGTGAGTAACAACCCAATAATCTATTCCGTTGCTGTGTTTTATACAAGTAAGTTTTTCTGCAACGGTATCAAGGAGAAGAATATTTTTTGAGTCGGCTACAATATCTCCAAGTCCATTATTAAGACACATATCAATAATGGAATAACGTAATCCGTATTTTAGATTGTTGTAAATAAACTCATCCGTTGTAAAAAGGTAAAAGTATCGATCACTTTGAGGCTGAGGGATGATAAGCGCTGCTTGTGTTGATGAAGGATGTCCAAGTAAACTGTCTCCGTTAGTCATAACAACATGATTCTTGTTCCAAATTTTTGCACCATTACTATAAAATAAAAGTGAACCTGTGCTATCACATATAACAGCACTTCCTTCACTGTGAGGTCCAGGGTTTGGATATAAATATATTTGCCCATTAGTAAGGGCAACAGGAGGTCCTGTATTGAAATCGAGCCCAGCATGGTCACCGAAATACCAAATGTTACCTTGCTTCTGTCCGTAAGAGGTATAAAAAGTTAAAATTAGTAATAATGAAATTAATGTTAGTTTCATTTCTATGTTAGTTTAGCATCGTGATTTGCCATTATCAAATTTAGTGTTTATTTAATAAATTTGCACGTATTATTTTAAAAGCCCCCCAAATGCGGCAGGTATCGAATTGGGAGGCTTTTCATTAAATTAAATGTGTTGTGCTTTTTATTGTTTTATCATCTTTTTTGTTTCTATAGTTTGTCCGTCAATAATTAAAGAATAGGTGTACATACCATTTGATAAATCATTAGCAAATACGTTCAACACACCCTTTCCTTTTTCTGTTAAATCAACTGTTTTGATGATTTTACCTGATTGTTCAAAAAATAATATTTGTGCGCGTTGAATATTATCTGGCAAGTAATAGCTGATAGAGGTTTGTTCTGCAAACGGATTCGGAACATTTTGAAATAATACCACTGTGTTTTTATTGCTCAGCTCAACATCAGTAAGGGTTGTTGACGATAACGATTTGTAATTATTTGTATCAGATTGCATCAAATTATTGTTATTACCATTCCCTTGGCTTGGCAATTCCAAATAATCATAATTTTTCGGTGCGTTTTGCAAAAAATGGCTCTTTTGATTTTGCCTTGTGGCTGGACTTGTGTGGTCGGGGCAAAAGCAAATGTGCCATTTGTGGGCTTGCATTTTTTTCTTTTTTAAAGTGTGTTGGCAAAAAAACAAAATTTTCTTTTGCGTGGTCGAGGAGTGTCGGCTTTTGAAAATGTAATTTCATTGTCCGATTTTGCAAATGTATAACAATTTTTCTTTTTCCGCCCGCCTTGTGTATAACGGTCAAATATGCGATGTGGCCGCTTTCGTAAAAAAAATTATAAAATTACAAGTGGCAAAAACTAATAACCTGAGTTCGATTATTAATTTCGAGCCAATAAATCCATACAATCATTGTCAAATCTAATAGTTGGCTTTTTTGGAAAGAAACAATATGTGGCAATTGCTGCCAATGTATTTGAAATAAAGTTATCGAAAGAGCGATGCCTTAAATGTTCCATTTGACAAATGTTTTTCAACTCATCATTAACAGTTTCAATAACCGATCGTTTGCGTAACAATATTTTGTCGTTCATCTCCATCAAAATATTTTTCATGTTGTTTCTTATTCCTGTGATAAGGGTTATGCCGTCTACAAAAAGTTGTTGTGCCAGAGGGGCTGAAACATATCCTTTATCACCATATAGTTTCCCTAAAAGTTTTTTTATAAAGCGTTTATTCTTCAATGGCTCCCTATCATCTATGTTACCTTGTGTGATTACAAAATTTAATATTTCGCCTTTCTCATTGATAACCAAATGGAGTTTAAATCCATAAAAATAACCCATTGTAGATTTACCAACTTGGGCAATGCCTTTAAATACTTTATTACGTTTGATGCGTTTGTTTTTGCAAACCCTTAAGGGTGTGGAATCAACGAATGATATTCCAGTACAATTACCTAAACATACTGTTTTTACAAACAGTGCCAATGGCAAATTAACCGATTGCATTAACTCTGTAAACCTATTATAGGAAACAGTTTTAGGAAACAAGTGCATTAAGTGTTTTTGTACATGCTGTGTATAAAAATGTTTCATACATCTATACCCCTTATCATGGAATAAAATCATAATGGTTATCACTTCACTGCTACTGAGAACAGGCTCCTTCTTTGGTTTATTACCTAATGTTGTGATAGAAAGAGCTGTGGCAAATTCTTTACAGAAATCGTCCGATAGACAATATATTTCTGTAATTTTGGAGTCGGTAAAATTCATTGTTCGTTTGATTTTTTTGTTCAAACTAAACTTAAATGACTTTGTGATTTTACCGATTTTTTATTTCATAACTTATTAAATGCTAATTGTTTATTAATCGAACTCAGGTTAATAGTTAAAAATTTCTACCGCTGTGAAAGGTTTTTGCCACGACCATTTTTCATAGCGAACCGAAATGAT
>JAVHRJ010000289.1:0-16982 GCA_036171595.1 Bacteroidales bacterium | reverse complement strand
TAGCAATAAAAAACAAATTTAATGTTAATGTAAAAGATTACAATTGGCAACATTGGAATGGAGGCGTTTTTTTATTTAACGAAAAATCGCATGAATTTATGGAAACGTGGCACCAATATACTTTAAAAATATTTGAAGATAGTTATTGGAAAACTCGCGATCAGGGAACTTTAATAGCTACAGTATGGAAATTTGGTTTAGAAAATCATTTTTGTTTAACGCAAGAATATAATTTTATTGCAGATTATTATAAGTGGGATATTAAATTAAAACAAAATGCAAATGATATTGAAATAATTTCGAAAAATAAAATTATAAGACCAAATTTTATTCATGTTTACCACGAATTTGGTAACAAAAACTGGGAGATGTGGAAATCTATTGAAGATTTATACTCATTAAAAAAAAATGACAATAAGAATATTTTAACAAATGACAATAAAATTGTAAATGGTTTATGGATTGGAAATTCGTTATCTAATTTAGAACTGTTAACTATTAATTCATTTATTAATAATGGTCATACATTTTATTTATGGACATATAATAAGCTTTTAAATGAATTACCCCAAAACGTAATTATTAAAGATGCTAACGAAATAATTCCCGAACATTTAGTTTTTAGATATAAAAATAAAAATCAATTTGGGCATGGTAAATCAAGTTTAGCAGGCTTTTCAGATATTTTTAGATATAAATTATTATACGAGCATGGAGGTTGGTGGACAGATATGGATGTAACTTGTTTAAGACCGCTAAATTTTAATAATCATTATGTTTTTAGAACTCATCAAGATCTTAGAGTTGTTGGAAATATAATGAAATGCCCAAAACATTCTACTTTAATGAAAAATTGTTATGAAAAAGCCATTATCGAAATTAATGCTGATAATAAAGATTGGTATAAACCTATTAGAATACTTGTAGATGAAATTAAACATCAAGATTTAGAAAATTATATTATTGAATTTTCGAATCGTGATAGTTGGGCACTAATAAGGAAACTTTTAACAAAAAAATATAAAATGCCGAATAGTTGGTATGTTATTCATTGGGTTAATGAAGAATGGAATAGAAATAAAATTAGAAAAGATTATTATTTAAAAAATTCAGTTTATGGAATGCTAATGAATAAAAATCAAATTAAATCAGCTCAAATTAATCTACATCAAACAATTTGTTATAAAATTAAACTTTTTTATTTTATTGCTGCAATAAGGCAATTACCATCTTTTATAAAAAGAAAAATTAGTTAACAACATTACCGTTTTTATAATTTAGTTGATCAATTTTATTTCCACCTTCATCAAATTGAATCCAAATGCCTTCTTTATTATCGGCATTATATTTTCCTTCAATTTGTTTAGTACCACTTTCATAAAAACAAGTCCACATTCCTTGTTTTTTACCTTCTTTATAGCCTCCCTCGCATGCTTTTGTTCCAGATTCATAATAGTCAGACCAAATACCAGTTTTTTGACCTTTAACATAAATACCTTCTGACGATTTTTTACCACTTTCAAAATATTCAATCCACTTTCCTTCTTCTTTGCCGTTTGCATAAGAACCAGATGCTTTAGGCTTGCCATTTTCGTCGAAGTATGAGAAGGCTCCATTTTGTTTACCTGCTGAGTAGTTTTCGTCAGATTTTCTATTTCCATTTTCGTACCATTGCAAGCAATTTCCAGATTTTAACCCTGCAGAATAAAATTCTTCGGATTCTTTTTTGCCATTTGCATACCAAAAAGTCGATTTTCCAATTTGAACACCATCTTTAAAAGTTTCTTCAGAACGAGGTTTTCCATCATTAAACCATGTTAAAAATTTTCCGTCTTTTTTGTCATTTGAGTAGCTCGATTCAAACTTCTTTTGTTGATTATCATACCATTCTGTCCAATTGCCTTCTTTGTTTCCATTTTTAAAAGAACCTTCCATTTTTTTCTGTCCATTTTCGAACCATTCGGTGTATATTCCATCGGGTTTACCTTTAATGTAGTTCACCTCCATCATTTTTTGACCATTATTGTAATATGTTTTAAAGGGGCCATCTTTAGTTCCATTTACAAAATTACCTTCAGATTTAATTTTACTATTCTCGAACCACTCTTTATATTCGCCTTCTTGAACTCCGTTTACCCATGTTTCAACTGACATTTTTTGACGGTTTTGGTACCAACTTTGAATAAGTCCTTCCTTTTTACCATTAACATAGTATCCCGAAAAAGCTTCGCGTCCATCTTCGAACCATGATTTGATTTCACCATTTAGCTTACAATTTTCATTAAATTCTTGTGCTTTTTTTTGTCCATTTTCATAATACCAAATCCATAAACCGTCGTGTTTATCACCCATTAATGTCCCTTCAACACTTATTTTGCCATTTGGGAATTTTTCAATAACAGTTTTGTACACTATGTCATTTGTTGCAATACCTTTTATATCAAAAGTTTTCCAATTACCATCTCTTCTATCGTTAACATATTTACCTTGTTGCATTATTTTTCCATTTTCGTAATAAACAGTAGCAGCGCCATTTAGTTTGCCGTTTTTACAAATTCCATCAAAATATTTTTGTCCATTCTCATACCACTCTATTTGATTACCTATTTTTTGTCCATTTTCGTAATTAATCTCCATTTTTTTACTTCCAGTTTTGTAGTATGTTATAAATTTCCCATTTAATTCGCCATTATTATAATTTGCTTCACTCAATTTTTTACCATTTGAAAACCATTCAGTCCATGCGCCATCTTTTTTGCCATCTTTTAAATTTCCTTCATTTATTTTTTCTCCATTTTCATACCAACTTGTCCATAATCCATCTGCTATTCCATTTTTATATGATTCGCGAAATTTAGCTTGTCCATTTTCATACCACCACATTTGTTCGCCTTCTTTTTTGTTATTTACAAATGATTGTAATTCTTGTTTTTCGCCATTTGAATAAAAACTAAATGTGGTTTTATATTCAGTTTCTTTAATTAATTTACCATTAATATCATACTCAACCCATTTCCCATCGCGGAAATTTGCTAACATGTTACCAGAAACTTTTAATTTTCCGTTATCAAAATATTCTAACCAATTTCCATTTAAAGTATCTTTTATCCAATTTTTTTCTGATTCCTTTTTCCCGTTATCAAACCAAAAAATTTCTTTGCCATTCTTTTTATTTTCAAAATAGTTTGTTTGGTGTTTTAAAATTTTATTTTCATAGTATTCGTTAAAGGCGTCGTGCTTTTTTCCATCTTTCAAAGTGCCTTCAGATTTTTTTAAGTCTTTACTATACCATTCATATACAGTTTCATAATTTATTTCTTTACTGTTTTTTCCGTACGGGTCCCATTCAATCCATTTTCCAACTTTACGTCCATCTTTAAATGCACCTTGTTCTTTAATTTGTCCATATGGATAATAATAAGTTCCAACGCCATTAAATTGTGAATTTTTATATGGAGCTTCAAATATTTTTAACCCATCTTCATCATATTCTGTATAATTTTTTTCGTGAATCCCTTTTTTAAAATAACATTCGTATTTTTTTTGACCATTAGAATGTTTACCAACACATACACCTGTATATACTTCGCCTGTAGATTTTAAATAAAATGTGTTATTATCTCTTTCTTCTAATTGATCGAGACTAACTTCTTGACAAAATCCCCAAAAAGGGAAAAATGCTAATATTAAAACTAATATATTTCTCATAAACAGTAATTTAAAAAATAAATTGAGTTAAACAAATGTAATTAAACTATTTGTTTGAAAAAAGAATTTTATGGAAATATTTATTAATTTTATTAACTTTACTTTTATAAGCATACAAGCCAGTGTGAGAAAATTTTATCGAAATTTACTTGTATTATTTTTTATATTATCAGTTTTAGCTGTAATATCAAATCAATTAACAAAAAAATTATTTAACAATCCTTTAAGTTTTGTGATTTTTGATAAAGATAATGTTTTGTTATGTGCAAAAATTTCAAATGATGGACAGTGGCGTTTTCCTGCAATAAAAAATGTTCCAAATAAATTCAAAATTGCAATTACAACTTTTGAAGATAAAAGATTTTATTTTCATAATGGTGTTGATGTATATGCATTTGTTAGGGCATTATATTTAAACATTAAACACAGAAAAATAATAAGCGGTGGAAGCACAATAACAATGCAGGTTGCACGATTATCGCAAAAAAATAAACCGAGAACAATTTTCCAAAAAACATTAGAAATAATATTTGCATGGATAATTGAGATTTATTATAACAAAGATGAAATTATTTCACTTTATGCATCAAATGCTCCTTTTGGTGGCAATGTTGTAGGTTTACAAGCAGCATCGTGGAGATATTTTGGACGAATGCCAGATGATCTTTCATGGGCAGAAAGTTGTTTATTGGCTGTTTTGCCAAATAGTCCATCATTAGTTCATTTGGGCAAAAACAGAAAATTGTTAAAACATAAAAGAGATTTGTTACTTAATAAATTGTTTAATTATGGTTATATTGATAAAGAAACTCTTAATTTATCAAAAGAAGAATTAATTCCAGATAAACCAATTGATTTTCCACAAGAAGCCCCCCATTTATTGGCAAGATTAATGAGTGAAGTAAATTCAGATAGTTATAACACTGTTCAAACAACAATTTCTGAAAAGTTGCAAAATCAATCGTATTTAGTTTTAAACAGATATAAATTAAATTTAATAGGCAATGGCATTCATAATGTAGCAGCAATTATTATGGAAGTCGAAAGCGGGAAGGTACTTGTATATATAGGAAATTATAATAATTTATTAGATACAAAAGATGGTTGCCAGGTAGATGTTTTAAACGCAAATAGAAGTACAGGAAGTATTTTAAAACCAATTTTGTATGCTTCTATGTTAAATTCTGGTGAAATATTGCCTAATACACTTGTGCCCGATATTCCAATACAAATTGGAAGTTATTCGCCAAAAAATTTTAGTAGGGGTTATGATGGTGCGGTTCCAGCTCATAGAGCATTAGCAAAATCGTTGAATATTCCGGCTGTAAAAATGTTACAATCTTATGGTGTGCAACGATTAATGTTTATGCTTAAAAAACTAGGATTAAATACAATTAATCGTTCCGAAAATGACTATGGATTATCTTTAATATTAGGTGGCTGCGAAGCTAAACTTTTTGAAGTAACGGGAATGTATGCTTCTATGGCAAGAATTTTAAATCGTTATAACAAAACAGGTAAATATTCTAAATTTGATATACATCCACCAATATTAAAATATATTATAACAAAAAGTAAAATAAACGATGAAAAAAGTTCAGTTTTAAATGCTGCTTCAATTTGGTTTACTTTTAAAGCCATGCTAGATGTTGATAGACCACCTGAAGAAAGTAATTGGCAAATGTTTTCATCGAGCCAAAAAATAGCATGGAAAACAGGTACAAGTTTTGGCTTTAGAGATGGGTGGGCTGTTGGTGTTAATCCTAAATATGCAATTGGTGTATGGGTTGGAAATGCTGATGGTGAAGGACGTCCTGAACTTACAGGAATTAAAACAGCCGCACCTATATTATTTGATTTATTTAGTTTGTTACCCAACGATAATGGTTGGTTTAAGGAGCCAACTTCAAATATGGTAAAAGCTAATATTTGTAAAAAAAGCGGATATCTTGCATCTGAAATTTGTGATGATACTGAAGAAATGCTAATCCCAGAAAATGGAATAAATTACAAAAAATGTCCATACCATAAACTTATACATTTAGATAAATCGGGTAAATTTCAAGTAACTGCAGATTGTGAGGAACCTTCGAAAATATGCAATCAGTCATGGTTTGTATTACCTCCAACAATTGAATATTATTTTAAAAATAAAAATAATTATTACAAACCTTTACCACCATTTAGAGCTGATTGTAAAGAAAAATTATTTGCCAATCCAAATAAAGTAATGGAAATAATTTATCCCAAAAATGCAACTCGAATATATGTTCCTAAGGAATTAGACGGCAAGCCTGGAAGTGCAATTTTTGAAGCCACACATCGTAAATCAGACATTACTATTTTTTGGTATGTTGATAATAAATTTATTTGTGAAACAAAAAACTTACATCAAATTGCTATAAATCCAATTTTAGGTAAGCATGTTTTAACATTAATCGATGAAGATGGAGAAAAAATAATTTTAACTTTTGAAGTATTAAATAAAGAGTAAAAAATTAATTTTTTAACATAATACAACATACTAATATACTAGATGTTATTTTTTTTCAAAAAAAACATTTATTTTTTTATTTACTAAAATTTCCAAAAAAAATATTAAATAATTTAACATCTTTAATAATTGTTATAATATTAATGTTGTATAAATTATTTTTGAATTTTATGCGTTTTGTTTTAATATTTGAACAATTTATTATTAACAAATTACAAAGAATTAGATAAAAAACAAAATATACATATATGATATACAGAATGTTATGAAAAAAATCTTTGTTGTTTAAAAAAATAACATAATATAAATATTTGTTATATATTTGTATAGATTTTTATAATGTATTTGTTATTAACTAAAAAACAAAAAACAATGACAGTAAAAGTAAATTTAAAAAATTCGAAAAACAAGGTTGTTCTTGATGAAAAAACAATTGAAAAATTGAATCAAGATAAATACCTAAAAACAATTAATTTTTTTGATAATTTAAGAGAGCATTCAAGTGGATATGCTTTTTTTCAAAAAAATTGGAAACAAAAAGATGGTGCCTACAGAAATGAAACCATCTATCTTCACAAATATATTTGTGAAAAACTAATTAAAAAACCAAACAGTAAAGTACGTTGGTTTGTACGTTTTGTTAATGGTAATACTTTAGATTGTCGTATGGATAATTTAGAATGGAGCACTTTTTCAAATTTAGTTCGTAATACCCGTAAAATTAAAAACAGTACAGGTTATCGTGGTGTTGTAAAACAAGGACGTAAATTTTATTCGTATATTTATGTTAACCGTAAAGGTATTCCATTAGGTTCGTTCAACACTGCTGAAGAAGCTGCTGCAGCTTACAATAAAAAATCTAAAGAACTTTTTGGGGTAACCAATACTCTTAATGAAATTAAAAAAGGTTCTAAAATTACTGTAAAAGCTGTAACAAAAGCAAAACCAGTTGCTAAAAAGGCTGTTGCTAAAAAAGTTGTAGCAAAAGCAAAACCAGTAGCTAAAAAAGCAGTTGCTAAAAAGGTAGTAGCAAAAGCAAAACCAGTAGCTAAAAAAGCAGTTGCAAAAAAGGTGGTAGCAAAAGCTAAACCAGTAGCTAAAAAAGTAGTTGCTAAAAAAGTTGTAGCAAAAGCAAAACCAGTAGCTAAAAAAGGAAAGAAAAAATAATTAGAGAAATGATTAATATTTAAGTGGTCGGAATTTTTTTTCGACCACTTTTTTTATGTATTTTCTTTCATTGATAATTGTATTCTGTTACGTTCTTTATCAACTTCTAAAACTTTAACTTTTACATGTTGATTTAATGAAAGTTTTTCGTTTGGGTTGGTTATAAACTCATCGCAAATATTGGAAATATGAATAAGTCCATTTTGCTTAATTCCAATATCAACAAATGCTCCAAAATTTGTAATATTTGTTATAATACCAGGTAAACTCATTCCAACCTTTAAATCTTCAATTGTTTTAACTTCGTTTGAAAACTCAAATATTTTAATAGTTAAACGTATATCTCTTCCAGGTTTTTCTAATTCTTGTATAACATCTTTTAAAGTTGGCAACCCAACTTTTTCTGATAAATAATTTTCAATATTAATTTTATCAATTAGCGTTTTGTCGCTTGTTAATTGTTTAACTGAACAATTTAAATCGCTACAAATTTTTTCAACTAACTTATACCTTTCAGGGTGAACAGAAGTATTATCAAGTGGGTTTTCAGATTCAACAATTTTTAAAAAACCTGCCGAAAGTTCAAAAGCTTTTTCGCCAAATCGTGGTACTTTTAATAAATCAAATCTTGATTTAAATGGTCCATTTTTTTTAGCAAAATCAATTATATTTTTAGCTAATATTGGTCCAATTCCTGAGACATACGATAATAAATATCTACTTGAAACATTTATATTAACACCAACTTTATTTACACATTCCTCAACGGTATAATCTAAACTTTTTTTCAGTAAAGTCTGATCAATATCGTGTTGGTACTGGCCTACACCAATTGCCTTCGGATCAATTTTAACTAATTCGGCAAGCGGATCTTGTAATCTGCGACCAATAGAAACTGCACCGCGAACAGTAACATCATACTCTGGCAATTCTTCGCGAGCAACTGTTGATGCACTATAAACAGATGCTCCAGCTTCGCTAACCATAAATACTTTTACAGGTTTATCGAAATGAACTTTTTTAATAAACTCTTCGGTCTCTCTACCTGCAGTAGCATTCCCTATAGCAATATTTTCAATTTTATATGCATTTACTAGAGATGAGATTTTTTTAGAAGCTAAATTTAATTCTTTTTGTGGCGGGTGTGGATAAATTGTTTCGTTATGTAAAATATTGCCAAGTTCGTTTATACATACAACTTTACAGCCTGTTCTAAATCCAGGATCGATTGCTAAAACTCTTTTGTTACCAAGTGGCGACATTAATAATAATTGACGCAAATTATCGCTAAAAACTTTTATCGCTTCTTTATCGGCCTTTTCTTTTGATAATGTGTTAAACTCGTTTTCTATTGATGGTAACATTAATCTTTTGTATGCTTCTTTAATTGCATGTGATACTTGGTCAGACGCATTACCGTTACCTTTTATAAATAAATTTTCAAGTAATTTTATTGCTTTTTCATTATCTATTTCAATTGAAACTTTTAATAATCCTTCTTTTTCTCCTCTTTTTATTGCTAATAATCTATGAGATGGGCATTTCTCTAATCGTTCTTTATAATCGAAGTAATCGGTATATTTTATTGCATCTTTTTCTTTTGATTTAACGAGTTTAGAAGTAATAATAGCTTCATTATTAAATTTATTTCTAATAATATTTCTAGCAATAATATTTTCATTTATTTTTTCCGAAATTATATCAATTGCTCCATTAATTGCATCATCTACATTAGTTACATTTTTATTAATAAAGTTTAAAGCATATTGTTTTGAATTTTGATTGTTTTGCAATAAAATGAAATTAGCTAATTGTTCTAAACCTTTTGAACGTGCAATTTCTGCTTTAGTTTTACGCTTGGGTTTGTATGGTAAATAAATATCTTCGAGTTCTGAAATATTGTAGCATGTTAAAATTTTATTTTCTAAATCGGAATTTAATTTTCCTAATTCTTTAATTGTTTCTAAAATAAAAGATTTTCTTTTTTGAATGGTATTATACTTATCGATTAATTCTTTAATATTTGATATGTATATTTCATCTAACCCACCACTCATTTCTTTTCTGTATCTACTTATAAAAGGTACTGTTGCACCACCTTCAAAAAGATTAACTACATTTTTAACTTGCCAATCTTTGCAGTTTAATTCATTTGCAATAAGATTAACTATTTCATTTTCCATATTTTGCTTTTCGCAAAGGTTAAAAAAAAAAATAAGTTTTAAAATATGTTAAAATAAAAAAACTAATTATATTTACAGTCTAAACTTTTTTTAATGAACAGTTGGTTAATTAAAATATTTTGCGTTGTAGCACTTTTTATTACTATGAGTTTTGAAAGTGATGCTCAATATTCTTATAAAAAGAATGTTTTTTTTGGCGATTCAATTTATACCGAAGGTAATAATTTTACAAAACCACGTCCAGGGTTTAAAAAACGTAGATATGGAATACATACTTTTTTTCTTGAAGGTGGTTATTTTTGGGGTTATTATGAGGGGTTAAGGTATTCAATTAATTATGATATTTTACTTCAATCGAGTGAAAAAAGTGCTTTTACAATGCGAATTGGATATGGTGTAAATAATTCTTCAAACGATTCTACGATAACTAAAGCAGAACCATTTATACCAATCGGTGTAAATATTTTAGTTGGACGAATAAACCAGTTTGAACTTGGTGCAGGAGGTTATTTTTTTAGATATAGAAAATTAATTCCACCATATATTTCTTTTGGTTTTAGGCATCAACCATCAAAAGGTGGTTTTATGTTTAGGGTTGCGATAGACTTGCATCTTGAATATGTATATAATTTAAAAGGTACCGAAATTTCTAAAACTGGAGTTTACGGTCCACTTGTTGGATTAGGCTGGACTTTTTAGTTTTTAAGTCTTAAATCAATTGCATCTCCTTTTATTTTCCAACAGGTTGAATCGCAGATTGTTTTTGCAACTTTTTTTAAATACGCGCCATCAATTGCAAAAATAACATTTCCATCTTTTTCATATTTTGCTTTAGCGTAATAGTCGCAATTTAAATGAACATTTATTTTAGTGTTAACTTCAGATACAGTATCAAAAAACATAAGTTCTTCCGAGTCCCCATATTTACCTTTATATAACCAAATTGGTATTTTTGAGTTTTTTTCTTGTTTGGTAATTGTTATGTTAATATCGGCATAAGTTGGTTCAATACCATTACAATCGGAAAAATCATAGGTGGTGCAATCGATAGTGTTATCTTTATTGCAGCTAAAAATAACAATTAAAAAAAATATTGTATATAATGTTTTTACCATTCCGTAGTTTTTAAATTTTTAGTAATACTTATTAAATTAATATTAAAATAAATAGATGTTTTTATTCTAAACTTTGATAAATTACTAGTAAAATCGGCATAATCTATTGAAATTTGAAAGCCACCAAATTTTCCATCAACATAATAACCTACATTTGGCATAAAAACCCATTTAGTTTCTGGTTTAATATAACTTCCTCTATAATTACCATAAGTATACAATTCACTAATACCAATATTAAATCCTTTTACTATATTATTTTTATTAACTATATTAAATCTTTTATCAAAACCTAAAGATAAATATGATCTTCGTTCCCAAAACTGAATGTATAAATTGCTTCCATAATCAACTAAAGTTCTATTTGCCCAATATCTAGTGAAATAGGATGTTGAAAAAAACAAATTATATCTTACTTCATACATCCCAATTGTTGTCCCAAATAAAATATCTTTATAATTAGCGTTAATGCCATAACCAAGGGTTAGTTTTTTAAAAATAGGAGGAAAATAAGGTTTACATTCATTACTTTTTAAAATAGGAATTATTTTTTTATTATTAGTTAAGTACGCAAGTTTAACTGGTTTATTTGTACAAAATTCTTTAGCTGAATCAATTTCATGAAGTATTGTTATAACATTGTGTTGATTATTTAAAACAGCTAAATCAAAAGCAGAATAATTAAATATGTTTTTACTGTATATACTGGTTTTATAAGATTTAAGTAAATCTAAAAAATTAATAAGTCCATTCTGAGAAGATATAATAAATGGTGTAAATAAATTATTATCACCTAAATTAGGGTTTGCACCATATTGCAACAAAGCTTCTGTTACATCATAATGATTATACAATACAGACATTATTAAAGCAGAATTGCCATAAATATCTCTTTTGTCAATATCCGCTTTGTTTTGCAATAAAAAGGTAACAATGGGCAAATATCCATAAGCCGATGCAAAAATTAATGGTGTAATGTTATTGTTATCGGTAATATTAATATTTGCCCCTTTATATATTAAATATTCAACAATTTTTGGATGATTATTAATAACTGCTGAAGAAATTGCAGGTAGTTCATTATCTGGAAAATAATTTAAATTTGCACCATTAGCAACTAATGTTTTAACAACTTGCAAATATCCATTTTGCGATGCATACATTAACGAAGAAATTCCATTATTAGAAGTAGCATTAACATCTGCACCCTTTGATAATAAATATAAAACTGTAGAAGCATCCCCTTTGCTTGCTGTTACAATAAGCTGAAAATTAAGCTTTTCTGTAGAGGTTGAGTCGTTATTAATTAAGCTATCGTTTTGACTAAAACAAAATAAATTTGAAAAAATAATAAAAACAAATAAAATTTGAACAACTTTTGCCATGCAATTCTCGTTTATAATGTAAAAATACAAAAAACAATTATTATGAAACTATTTTGTTTGATTTTTATTGCGACTATGTTAAATATGCATACTTTATTTTCGCAAACTAATACAGAAAAAGAATTTTGTGTAAGTTCAAAAGAAAAATCATTATTATTATTAATTAACGATTATAGAAAATCGAAAAAATTACCAACAATAAAACTTTCGACTGAACTTACAAAAGTTGCGAAAATTCACATTGATGATTTAATTAACAATCAACCTATTCATGGAAATTGCAATATGCACAGTTGGTCAAATAAAGGCAATTGGAAAGCTTGCTGTTATACCGACGATCACAAAAATGCAAAATTTATGTGGTCGAAACCAAGTGAATTAACAAATTACAAATCGAACGGATACGAAATAGCTTACGAATCGTCAAATGGAGCATCTCCTAATGAAGCATTAGCAGGTTGGAAAAGCAGTCCAGGTCATAATAATGTTATTTTAGAAAAAGGTGTTTTTAATAAAATTGGCTGGAAAGCAATTGGAATAGCTATAAAAGGTGATTATGCCGTAGTTTGGTTTGGTGAAGAAGAAGATAAAGAAATAGTGCTACCGGATTGCAATTAATTTTTATTGTAAAATAGTTAATACATTATTATTTTAGTAATTTAGTGGCATGAAATTTTTTGTCATTGTATTTTTTTGTGTTATTTGGTTTAAATCAAATAGCCAGACTATTGCACCGGATTTTTCATTAGTAGATGTAAATGGCACAAATGTAAATTTATACAACGAATTAAATTTAAATAAAACTGTAATTTTAGATTTTTATACTGTTAGTTGCGGAACTTGTATTAACAATATTACAACAAATGAAAATTTATGGCAAATATATGGCTATAATGGCGATTCTTTATGGTTTTGGGGAATAGAAGTTGGAACAGCAACTGATTCTACAATTGTTGCATTTAACCAGCAGTACAATGTAACTTATCCTACTTTTAGCACATCAAATAACGACTCTATAATAAGTTTGTATAATATTACTTATGCACCGCAATATTGTGTTATTTGTAGCAATAAATTAATGAAATTTATTACAGTAAGCAATTTAGCAGCTGCAATTAATGGTTGTAAACAAATAACAAATTCCACAAATATTGATTATCAGGCACAAAAAAAATGGTTCAAATATTATAATAATGAATTGCATTTTTATTTGTTAAATAGCGAATTGCCAGCTACTTTTAAAATTTACAATTTGTTTGGAAGTTTATTATACGATAATGTTTTAAATAGTAATGCCGATATTTTAAATTTATTTTTTTTAAATAATGGAGTTTATCTAATATCTATTTATACATCAAGCGGAAATATTTTAAATGCAAAAATTTTAAAAAATTAGAAATTGTAACATTTTTAAATGTATTTTCGTCTCAATAAAGTTTAAACAATTTAAAAAATAAATACATGAAAAATTTCTTTAAGTACATGTTGGCTACAATAGTTGGTATTATTGTAATTAACTTAATTTTTTTCTTTGCTTTTTTAATAATTATCTCTTCAATTTCGGGTGATAAAGATGAAGTGAAAATTGAATCATCATCAATTTTGCATTTAAAATTAGATTATGAAATAGCAGAACGGACATCGGATAATCCATTTCAAAACATGAATTTTAGTAGTTTTAAAACCAATTCAAATCTTGGGTTAAATGATATTTTAAAAAATATTAAGAAAGCCTCCGAAGACCCAAATATTAAAGGAATTTATCTTGATGTACCTAATTTAAATGCTGGTATAGCTACTATTGAAGAAATAAGAAATGCACTAATTAAATTTCGTGAATCAGGTAAATTTATCATTGCATATAACGAAATGTATACACAAGGCTCATATTTTTTATCAACTGCTGCAAATAAAATTTATTTAAATCCTCAGGGAATTGTTGAATTTAAAGGGTTGCATTCCGAAATAATGTTTTTTAAAGGAGCTTTAGAAAAACTTGGTATTGAGCCAGAAGTAATTCGTCATGGGAAATTTAAAAGCGCAGTAGAACCATTTATTTTAGATAAAATGAGTCCTGCTAACAAAGAGCAAACATTAACTTATGTTGGTTCGATATGGAATTATATACTTAAAGGAATTTCTGAACAACGCAATATATCTGTTGATAGTTTAAATTTATTTGCTGATAGTATGATGGTTAAGAATGCCGAAGCATGTTTAAAATTAAAATTTGTTGATGGGTTAAAATATTACGATGAGATATTAGATGAGCTTAAAACTTCAACGGGAATTAATAAAAATAAAGATTTGAAGTTTGTTGAGATGAATGAGTATAAAAAAGTACGTGGATTTCATAAAACAGGGAAAAAAGAAAAAATTGCGGTAATTTATGCAAATGGTCAAATAAATTCAGGTAAAGGCGATGATGAAAATATTGGATCTGACGATTTAGCTGAAACAATTCGCGAAGCTAGAACAGACAGCTCAATTAAGGCTGTAGTTTTAAGAGTAAATAGTCCTGGTGGAAGTGCACTTGCCTCTGATGTAATTTGGCGTGAAGTTGAATTAACAAAAAAAGCTAAACCAGTAATTGTTAGTATGGGAAATGTTGCAGCATCAGGAGGATATTATATTTCTTGTCCGGCTGACGTTATTGTTGCAGACCATTCAACTATAACAGGTTCAATAGGTGTTTTTGGTTTGTTATGGAACGGGCAAAAATTCTTTAACGATAAATTAGGAATAACTATTGATGGAGTTCAAACAAATGCAAACTCAAGCATTGGTTCTGTTTTCAGAAAAATGAATCCAAATGAAAAAGCTGTAATTCAAGAAGGTGTTGAACAAATTTATGATGTTTTTGTTGGACATGTTGCCGATGGTAGAAAAATGGAAAAGGCGAATGTAGATAGCATTGGACAAGGAAGAGTTTGGAGTGGGGTTAATGCAAAAGAAATAGGTTTAATCGATGAGTTTGGTGGATTATATGATGCAATTGAAATTGCTAAAAAGAAAGCAAAAATAACAACTGAAATAAGAATTGTTGAAATGCCAGAAAAACTGCCATTCTTTGAGCAATTAATTAAAGAAATGAAAGAAAACGCATCAGTTTCTGCAATGCAAAAAGAATTAGGACCAGCATACAGATATTATAAAACATTTAAAAATTTAACTGGTTTAAGTGGTATTCAGACAAGAATGGATTATGATGTTTATTTGTATTAATTATCCAACTATATTCAAACAAAAAAGGTTCGTGAATTCACGAACCTTTTTTGTTTGAAACGTAAAAAACTATAAAAAAATATTTAATTAATATTAATTAGAATTAACTTTGCATTGAAAATAATAAATTTTATGACTGAAAATTATATTTCTGAAATTCCTGTTGCTATTACTGTTAGCGACAATGAAGGGAAAATTGTGTATATGAATAAAAAATCTAAAAAAGTTTTTGAAAATTATGGTGGAGGTGAACTAATTGGTAAGAATATTTTTGATTATCATAATCAAGTTTCACAGAAAAAGATTAATGAAATGTTAATGAATAAAACTACGAATGCTTATACTATTGAAAAAAACGGAATTAAAAAAATGATTTTTCAATCAGCATGGTTTGAAAATAATGAAGTTAAAGGAATGATTGAGTTTTCTTTTGAAATTCCATTCGAGATGTCAAATTTTATCAGAAAATAAATCATGAAAAAAATTTTATTATTTGTTATATCATTATACAGTGTTCAATCAAATAGTCAAGACACAATAAAAGTTATGACTACAAATTTGTTGAATTATAATAATAACACATCGTATTGCACGCAAACAAATAACAGCGTAACAAATAAAGACACATACATACGTGATATTTTTCAATATGTTATGCCAGATATTTGGGGAGTAAACGAAATTTCGGGAAATGGTAGTACATCGGCTCAAAGAATTTTAGATAATGATTTAAATATTAATGGTGCAACATGGTACAAAAGAGCAAACTATGTAAATTCAAATAGTTCAGATATAATAAATATGATTTATTACGATTCAAGAAAATTTACATTATATAATCAAAATTACTTGCCTTCATTGTATCGTGATATTATAATATATAAATTTTATTATAACAGTCCTGATATTGCTACTATACACGATACAGTATTTTTAACTTGTATTCAAATGCACTTAAAAGCTGGAAGCACAGCATCAGATCAATCGGATAGAGCAACCGAAACTATTACTTTAATGAATTATTTAAACAGTTTAAGTAACTATGGTAATGTTATTGTTATGGGCGATTTTAATGTGCAATCGAGTAATGAACAAAGTTTTCAAAATTTAATAAATTACTCTAACTCAAATGTTAGATTTTACGATCCACCTAATAAACTTGGCGATTGGAAAGATAATTCTGCTTTTACACTGTATCACACGCAAAGTACAAATCTAAATTCTAACGGTTGCAATGCAAGTGCTGGTATGGATGATAGGTTTGATTTTATTTTAGCATCTTTTTATGTTATGAATAACATTGCGAAAATAAAATATGTGCCAAGTTCTTATGTTGTTATTGGGCAAGATGGTTTGCACATGAATAAAAGTATTAATAGTCCTGCAAATTATTCTGTTCCTTCAAATGTGTTAAACGCACTTTATAATAACTCTGACCATTTGCCTGTTACTATTAAGTTAAGAGTTAATCAAACACCTATTAATGGAATTGAAAAAACGCCATATTTATCTCAAAATATTAAATTGCAAAATATTATAAATAACAATGCACAAATAGAAATTCATTCAAGTATTAACGAGGATTATAAAATATCTATTTACAATCAATTAGGTGAAATTATTTACTCATCGTCATTTATTATAACATCTGGTTATAATTATATTTCAATACCTTTTGAAAATTGTTCTGATGGACTATATCTTT
>JAVHRJ010000288.1:3496-3603 GCA_036171595.1 Bacteroidales bacterium | reverse complement strand
AAATAATAAAAATTTGTCTACTTTAGTGCTGTCCTAAAAATGGGAAGCTTACAGGAGAGGCAAAACGGAAATAAAAGGGGTAAAAATATCCATTCCAAGCACCCCAA
>JAVHRJ010000288.1:0-3486 GCA_036171595.1 Bacteroidales bacterium | reverse complement strand
AATAATAAAAATTTGTCTACTTTAGTGCTGTCCTAAAAATGGGAAGCTTACAATGATAATTGCTTTTAGGTTTAAGGATAACTTCAATAATTTTAAAAAAGGAAATTTGAATGAATAAGTGGATTTATACGAAAGAAGATAAATGGGTTGATAAATGGAATAACTTTATGTTGTCTGACGAGTCAAGTTCATTTGTTCAGTCTGTTTATAGAGTGAAAGCCTATGAGAAATATGGCATGGATTGGGAGTTATTACTATTTGTTGATCAAAGTGATGCTATTCTAGCTGGTTCGGCTAATGTTATAGTTACACTTCCTTTTTTTAAATTATATGTTTGCTCTTATGGTCCTACTTTGAGCCACAACATAAAAACCATTTTTGATAGTAATGAGTTCATTAAAGAATTTATAAAAAGGGGGAAAGAGTTAAATGCTTTTGTATCGCAAATAACCATTTCAATGGATGTATTGGTAGATGCTTCTTTTAAAAGTATTGAGGGTAGAATTTTCACTAATATATCCAATCCTAAGTATACACATTTAATATCTCTTAAATCAAATGAGGAATGTTTGTCAAAAGAAGCATTAATAGATTCTTTTTTACCAAAAGGTAGAAGGGATGTTAGAGCTTCTTGTAGAAAAGGTTTAGTGTCTCAGTACCCAACAACAGAGGATGAATTGAAGAAGGCTTATTTGTGTTTTGAAACAAATGCAAAAAAAAAGGGCTACCATGTAAGAAGTTGGGATGATATGAGAGATTTTGTAATTGAAAGTGTTCAAAACAAAACGGCATTTGTTATCTCTGCATGGTATAAGGATACAATTCAAGGGGCCATTTTTCTAGAAAGATCTAGTAATACTTTAAGTTATACAATGGGAGGTGTTTACCGTAATAGTCCTGATTTGTTAACAGGCTATTTTTTGCAAATTGAAGGGATGTTACTAGCACAAAGTTTGGATCTGCCTTTTTATGATATTTCTTATGGTGGGCCGAGTGAAGTACAACGCTTTAAGAGTATGTTTAACCCAGTTTTAAAAGAAGATTATAAAACGATATATTTTAAGCATAATAATTTAAAATTTTTTATTTTCCAAAAAGTATATAGCAGTTTTAAGAGTTTAATACCAATGATCGTTTCAATAAAAAGAGCCATAATTTCATGAAAAAAATATATTTAACAGTTGATATTGAAACTATTGTTTCGGGAATAAGTCGTAGTGAAAATTATTTGGCAGGTGTGTATTTGGCATCAATGTATATGGCGGAAGAACTGCGAAAAAGAGATTTAAAAGCAACATTTTTTATAAGCCTATCATCAAAACAAGCAGGAATTGATCAAAAAGAATATACGGAATGTATAAAATGGTTAATACATAGTTTAAGTTCCTATGAGAATATTAAAATTGAACCTCACATTCACGCATATAATTTGCCCGTGACTTTTGAGTGCAAAGAAGATGCATTTAATAAGTACAATCAAGTACAACAGACCGAATTATTGACTTTTGCAAGGGATTTTTTTAATAATGAAGGGATCAAAGTTGAATCATTTAGGCCAGGTAGTTTTAGTGCTAATGATTCTTATTATAACTCATTATTTGATGCAGGTTATAAAAACAGTTCCTTACTTCAAAAAGATAAAAAGGTTAATATGGATATGACAACTGGTGAAATTTTTGAAGCAGAAGTGTATAAAACCCAATCTGGTATTATTGAATATCCAGTGACCTCCGTTAGGATAAAATCAATTAAAAATAAAATTGAAATTGTAAATTTATCACCTGATTTTTTTAAACTTTCATCAGTAGAAAATTGTATAAGAGATTTAAATTATATTAATATTAATTTTCACAGTTTTTCTATTTATTTAAATCGATTGATTAGAGAAAATCACAATGATTTATTTAAAAATAACGTCAAGTTTCTATTGTTTGAAAACATATTAAATAAATTACTAAGACCAACTTCTATTCAAACAATCAACACAAAAACTATTGTTTGTAAAGAGTTTGTTACTTGGATAGATTTTATTAAAAACAATAAATATGATACTTTTTTTATTGGAGAATAATATAAAAAGCACAATAAAAAAACACGTTCAATAATGACAATTGAAGAGAAAAAAATAAATAATACCAAAAGCAATACGATGTTAGTATTGTTGTATTTTTTTCAATATGGTTTGCTGCTACCTATAACTGTGGTGCTGAAAGGTCAATACCCTATAGCCATTTTTACAGTTTTATTATTTTGTTATGCGTTGCTTAATAATAGGCTTATTATTTCATCTTATTCAGTTTTAGCGTTTATTCTTCCTTTAAGTGCTTTGTTATTAAAGTTGCCTTTTGAGCCTTATGTTCCAGAAACTAATGTAGCAATGGAATTAATAATTTCTTTTTTTGCAATAGGAATGTCGGGAATTTTGATAGGGTCTTTAAGATTTTCACAAGAGCATTTTTTAAGCTATGGTTATAAATTAGGATTGTTAAATTTTTTTCTATTAGCACTAATTCCTTTTACTTCACTTTATTTAGAAGAAATAAATTACATGCGATTTGGATATGCGATGTTGCCATCTGTTATTTTTTCATTTCTTTTTTTATTTAGAGACAGTAATAAAAAATGGACATTTATAATTTTTTGTCTATCGTTTGGAGAACTATTATTGTTTGGCGCTCGTGGCGCGATGTTGACATTTATGTTATTTGCACTCATTTATTTATTTTTTATTTCAGATATTACTAAAAAAATTAAATTATATATATCTTTTTTTCTCTTTTTTATTTTGATTAGTTTGAAGTTTCTGTTAGAATACCTTATTGAAAGTTTAGATAATTTCGGTTTGTATTCTTATGCGTTGACCAAGTATTTAAATGTTTTTAACGGTGATTCAATAGCTTCGACAAGTTCTGGTAGAGACGATATTTATGGATTAGCTTTTAAGCGGATAGAAGAGTCTTTTTGGTTTGGCTCTCCTTTAAATACCTGTTTTTTAGATACGGGATCAACATATTACCATAATATAATTTTAGATATTTTGGTAAATTTCGGTATTATAGGTTTTTCATTTTTCTTTTTATTTATTTTTTACAACATATTTAAAGTCGTTAGTAGCAATAGTAAAGAAAGAAAAATGATTTTTTTTGTGCTTTTTTTGATTGCGATGGGGCGTTTGTTTGTTAGTTCCTCATTTTGGCAACGACCTGAATTTTGGATTTTTGTTGGTTATTGTGTAAATTACACTTATAAAAAATTTGATACTAGTATTGCTTAGATAATTTTATTTAGAAAGAGAAATCGAATTTACCTTTTAAATTAATACTCGCAAATATCAAAAAAATCCTGTTCTATTAGCGATTGCACTAGTGAACTGTTGCTGTAGTATTTCTTTTCACAACTTTTCCAGTACCATTTATTATATGAATTTTTAATTAGTTGTCCCTTAAGAAGTATTCAAAATATTGATTGTTAATAAATTAATAAATA
>JAVHRJ010000287.1:0-3606 GCA_036171595.1 Bacteroidales bacterium | reverse complement strand
TTAATCCAATAAAATCTACATTTTGTTTTATTGCTTCGGCGAGTATTGTTTCGCGTGGAACCATTATTCCTAAATCAATGATTTCGTAATTGTTACAAGCTAATATAATTCCTGCAATATTTTTTCCAATATCGTGAACATCGCCTTTAACCGTTGCAATTAAAATTTTTCCTGCTTTTGAACTTTTTAAAGATTGATTCTGTTGTTCTAACAATGGTTGCAATAATGCAACAGCTTTTTTCATAACTCTTGCACTTTTCATTACCTGCGGCAAAAACATTTGTCCGGAACCAAATAAATCGCCTACTTTACTCATTCCTTCCATTAACGGACCTTCAATAATTTCTATTGGTTTGGGAATAATTGTTAATATTTCGGCAATATCGGTATCAATAAAATCTGAAATACCTTTAATAAGTGAGTGAATAAGTCTTTCTTTTACAGGAAGTTTCCTCCATTCATTTATATTTGACTCGGTAGGCAATTCACCCTTAAGATTTATAGCTGCTTCAAGAATTTTTTCGGTAGCATCGGGAGTTTTGTTAAAAATTAAATCTTCGGCAAGTTTTTTAATGTTGGGTTCTATATCGTTGTACACTGGTAATGCACCTGCATTTACTATTCCCATGTCAAGCCCAGCTTTTATTGCGTGATACAAAAAAACAGAGTGCAGAATTTGCCTGATTGGCTCATTCCCTCTAAATGCAAACGATAAATTACTTATACCACCACTGGTTTTTGCGTAAGGCAGATTTTCTTTAATCCATTTTATTGCATTAAGAAACTCAACTGCAAAATTATTGTGTTCAACTAAGCCTGTGCCTATTGTTAAAATATTGGCGTCAAAAATTATATCTTCGGGTGGAAAATTAATTTGTTTTGTTAGTATGTTATAAGCACGTGCACAAACATCAATTTTTCGCTGGTAAGTTGTTGCCTGCCCGTCTTCGTCAAAAGCCATAACTATTGCAGATGCACCATATTGTTTTATTTTTTTTGCTCTTTCAATAAATACAGTTTTACCTTCTTTTAAACTAATTGAATTAACAATTATTTTGCCTTGTACACATTTTAAGCTGTTTTCTAAAACTGTCCATTTTGAAGAATCAACCATTATTGGAACTTTTGCTACATCGGGGTCGGAGGCAATCCATCGTAAAAATAAAGGTAATTCTGTTTCTGCATCTATCATTCCATCATCTAAGCTAATATCAAAAACTTGTGCTCCATTTTCAATTTGTTGACGGGCAACGCTTAAGGCCTCTTCGTATTTATGCTCGCGAATTAATTTAGCAAATTTCATTGACCCCGAAACATTTGTACGTTCGCCTATATTAATAAAATTAGATTCTTTACGAATAATTAAAGGCTCTAGTCCGCTTAGTTTTGTTATAGGGTCAAATTTTGGAATTATACGAGGTTTGCAATTTGTTATAATTTTCGCAATCGCACTAATATGTTGTGGTGTAGTTCCACAGCAACCTCCAACAATATTTACTAACCCTTTTTTTGCAAATGTTGAAATTGTTTTTGCCATTTCTTCGGCACTTTCGTCGTATTCGCCAAACTGGTTTGGAAGTCCTGCATTAGGATAAACGCTAACATAACACCAAGCTTTGCGTGATAGCTCTTCGAGATAAGGCTCGATTTGCTTAGCACCAAAAGCACAATTTAAGCCAACTGAAAATAAGTTTGCATGCGATATTGAAATTAAAAACGCTTCAAGTGTTTGCCCCGAAAGTGTTCGCCCAGCATTGTCGGTAATGGTAACCGAAATCATTATTGGCAAACTCATTTGCTTATTGTTAAAAACTTCTTCGCAAGCAAAAAGTGCAGCTTTTGCATTAAGTGTGTCAAAAATCGTTTCAATTAAAATAATATCTACACCACCATCAATTAAGCCGTTAATTTGCTCTGAATATGCAATTACTAATTCATCAAAAGTTATGCTTCGCGATGCGGGATTATTAACATCAGGCGAAAGTGAGGTTGTTTTATTAGTTGGACCAATTGAGCCAGCAACAAATCTTGGTTTATCTGGTGAAGAATAATTATTTGCACATTGTTTTGCAATTTTAGCAGCTTCAAAATTTATTTCGTAAGCTAATTCTTCTAATTTATAATCGGAAAGTGATATTTTTTGAGCATTAAAAGTATTTGTTTCAATAATATCGGCACCTGCTTCTAAATATTTTTCGTGTATTGATTCTATTATTTGAGGTTGAGTTAAAATAAGTAAATCGTTATTCCCTTTTAATGAGTGAGGATGATTTTCAAAACGTTTGCCTCTGTAATCGTCTTCGTTTAGTTTATAACGTTGAATCATTGTACCCATAGCACCATCGAGTACAAGAATTTGATTTTTAATAATATCGATTAATCCCATAAAAACAATTAAAAAGACAAATATAAGCCACAGATTTCACAAATTGCACAGAAAATATTTAAAACAAATAATTGTTTTATTACAACATTATTTTTGTGTAAATCAGCGTAATTTGTGGCAAAATTTATTTCCATTTTCTTTTTTTAAATTATTACTCCCTGTAGGGGAGGTTTTGGCACCATTCTTTTAACTTCTTAAGTCAGTATTCGATTTTCAATTATTTTTTAATATTGAATATTGTATAACGATTTTTTATTCTTACTTCGTAAATCATTATTGCTTGTTCGATATTAATTCTTTTTTTTACTTCGAATAACGATTAACGAATTACAATTTTAGAATTTTAATAAAAGAACGTAATCAAGTGGTTGCCAGAGGGTCGCAGAGCCTGTTCTCTTGCCTCATTCTTTATAATTCAAGAATCCTTTTGATAGGAAATTTGATGTGCAAAAATAATTGAAATTATATTATTGACAAATTTTTAAATTTAAACTAAAATTTATTCATAATATATTATTATTTAACAATGATTTTTATAATTTTGAAAATCTGATAAAAATCATTTGATTTTTTTTAAAATACAGTTATATAAACATTTATAATAAATACAAAATATGATTTTCAACATCGAAATGATTAAAAAAGTGTATGCTAACTTTAGCGATAAGGTTGCAAGCACAAGAAATGTGGTTAATAAACCTTTAACCCTTGCCGAAAAAATTCTTTATGCACATTTGTACGATGGGAAAGCAAATACTCCATATACTCGTGGTAAAGATTACGTAAATTTTCATCCAGACCGTGTTGCAATGCAAGATGCTACAGCTCAAATGGCTTTGTTGCAATTTATGATGGCAGGAAAACCAACAACAGCTGTTCCTAGTTCGGTTCATGCCGATCATTTAATTCAGGCAAAAGTTGAAGCAGGGGTTGATTTAGCTCATGCAAACATTACTAATCGCGAAGTTTACGATTTTTTAAGTTCAGTAAGTAGTAAATATGGAATTGATTTTTGGAAACCAGGAGCTGGAATTATTCACCAGGTTGTTTTAGAAAACTATGCTTTTCCAGGTGGAATGATGATTGGAACTGATTCTCATACAGTAAATGCAGGAGGATTAGGAATGTTAGCAATTGGTGTTGGTGGTGCAGATGCTGTTGATGTAATGGCTGGCATGGCTTGGGAGGTTAATTACCATAAATAATTAGTAATAAAATTA
>JAVHRJ010000286.1:0-17111 GCA_036171595.1 Bacteroidales bacterium | reverse complement strand
TGTTAAGGTCCATTCCCATGCTGTTGGTGAAACAGTTGTTTAATCATTATAATCAACTGTTCCACCTTGGTTTACAATAAGTGGGTTCCCAACAAAATTTGCAACTAAAGGAACGCCACATTTATTAGAATGAGTAAGCGGTTCTAAAACTCCACCTGGTGCAAATAATGCTTGCATAATAGTTTTTTGGTCAGGGGTAAAATTTGCATAAGCAATATCATCAACATAATCCATAAAATTCATAAACATAATTCCTGGCGATATGGTTTGACAAGCATCTAATACTGGAAATGTTGGATTGCCGTATGTTGCAACATCTTGCGTAGGAGTATCGTTTACTCCATCATCTGGTGTGCAGCCACTTGCATCACCCCAAATATGAGGTAAATTAAAACAATGTCCAATTTCATGAGATGCTGTTCCACCTAAATCGTAAGGAGGTGTTGCACCTGTGGTACCTGTATATTCATAATCATCAACTAAACCATAAAAATTATTTAAACTTGTGGGGAAAGTTCCATATCCACATAAACCTGATTCTAAATTACAAATCCAAATATTTAAATAACTTGCAGGATCCCATGCGTCTAAACCTCCAGAAGCAGTTTGTTTTACACCATTATCGCCAGCCGCCCATGATGGTCCAGTATAATCGACTCTTTCAATACCTGTTGTAGCTGCACCATTAGGATCAATTGAAGCTAAACAAAATTGTATATCACAATTTGCTTTTAAAGCAGGTGCAAATGTACCCATAGAATGGGTGTTTAAACCCGCAAAATCGGTATTTAAAGTTCCAATATTTTCAACACATCTCGAATCGGGTAAACTTGCATGCTCAGTTGGTGATAATACAACGTGAAATACAACAGGAATAGTTATTACTGCTTTGGAGCTATAACCATTTGGATGTTGTGCAACAAAATCATTTACATATTTTTGAAGTTTATCGTAAGCTTCGGCATAGCCTGCTTCATGTTGCAAACGCCATTTATGAACAATATCAGACCCACATCTTTCAATTCTATTAACATTTGAATTTTGTGCTATAATTATAAAATTCATTAAAAACAGCACTAAAAAGGTAAAAATGTATTTCATAAGATTATTTTTTCAAAATTTAACGTAAAGATATAAAATTTTTAGAAATTTATATTCAAAATAAAAGACGACAAATCAATAAAAAGGTTGCTCAAAATAAAATAAAAAAGCGACCAAGAGGTCGCTTTTAAACTATTATAATTTAATTTGTTATTTTATCACAGAAATTTTTTCTACAAATTTTCCTTTTGCCGATTCAATTTGAAGTAAATAAATTCCAGATTGTAAATCGCTTAAATTAATTTTTGCAGGGCCTTCCATACTACTATAAATATCTAATTGTTTACATAATTTGCCATAAATATCAAATATTTGAACATTAGCTTTTTCGCCCGATAAATTTGGAAGAACTACAAAAACTTCATTATTAGCAGGATTAGGGAAAATAGATATTTTTCCATTAGCAACTTCATAAATTCCACTTGTTCCAGAACAAACTACAGGGAAAATAGCCATATCAATATTAGTTCCCCAAGCAGTAGCAAACGAATGCCAAGTATTATCGCTCCACATTTCGTAGGCTAGAGGTGAAGTAGAGCTACAAGTATATTGCGAACACCATATTGCAAGTTGATTTGTTGTATTATTAAATGCTGTTGGCAAAACTGCACTAACAAAGAAATCTGTACCTGTTGTTATTGGAGTAGAGAAATGATATTTATTATTAAAATTAATACCTTGGTTTGTAGTATCTATAGCACTTTTAACAATTGTTGCGCTTGTACCTAGAAGGTTACCTGGTGCACCTGCGTTAGAACTATAAATTTTAACAGATGAATTACCAGTAGTTCCTTTTTTAAGACCATACATTACAAAAACGTCAGATATGGTTCCAGCAGTTGCACCTGTGTAAAGCATAGCTTTTTCTTTATCTAAATAAGCATTTTGTCCACTTACATATCCGCTATCATAAGGTGTTGCATCAGCATAATAAATTGACAAATTACATGTTCCACTTGTAAAGGAAGAAGCCATTAAAGTATCGCAAGTATATGTTGAACCATTTGTAACTGTAATATAATTTGTTTTAGTCATTGTGTTTGATGGAGTTCCAACAGTTAAACTTGCATTATAAACTCCTAAAGTGTTATATGTTACAGTATGTGGTCCAACACCTGTAGCAGTTGAAGGTGTTCCGCCAGGAAATGACCAACTATATGAAGTTATAGTACCAGTAGATAAATTCGTAAAAACAACTGATTGTCCAGGGTTTACGGTTGTAGGAGTACCAACAAAATTTGCAACAGGAGCAGTTGTAGTACCACAATTTTTACCATCAAGAACTGTAACACCAGAAGTTGTTGGATCTAACCAGGTTTTTAATTGTGTTGTAGTTCCACCTGCATTTTGATCCCAATGATAGTAAACTTTTCCATAATAATCAGGTGAGCTTTGAGTACTACAATAAGATGACCCACCAGTTAATGTACCAACAATTCTGCTGTTTGCATCAAAAATTGGAGAACCAGAAGAACCACCTTCAGTAACACCCCATCCATTTGAATTAGAAACCCATATTATTTTCCAATGTGCATTTGTAGCTGAACCCGAATATGTAGATGTTGTTGCAGAATTAAACGTTGAAATCTTTTTAATACTTGACATTGGATGATGAATTCCAACACCGGGACCAGTTACAGAATTTGCTCTATTCCACCCATTCATGTATGGGTTATAATTTGTTGGTACAGTTTGATTTAATTGCAACAAAATAAAATCGGAACCACCATTAATACTTGCTTTTGCTTTTAAACTAGCACCTGTCATAGAATTTGATGTAGGTTCTGTTGAAGGAGTAGTACAACCAGAAGCTTCATAATTAAAATAAAAAATCCATTGATTTAATTGTGTGGCAGTTGCATCTTCGTAACAATGCCATGCAGTTAAAAAATATGGAGTACAATTTTGATTAGTATTGTTTACTAAAGAACCAGTACACCAACCTTGACCTTGTGGAGTAGTAACTAAAATTCTAGCAACGCCTTTTTTCTCGTCTTGCCAATTATCACCAACTGGTGAACAATTAATATTTATTTCACAAGCATCACTTGGTTCGGTCCAATTTGTGTTTTTATTAATAGTTACACCCCTGTAAATGTATCCAATTTGATTTATGTGAATACTTGGTTTTCCCATTACTCGTGCTGGTTCATAATATTCTAAATTTACAACATCGCCATAAATTAATTCGTTAGCAAAAACTCCAGATGGATCGTTGTTATACCATGTATAAGCTCCTAAAATCTGTGTTTTATCTTCGTTATATAAAAACAATTTTGTACCAACTGGTAAATTAAAATTATCGTAATAAACAACTTGCGCTAAAGCACTTGGAGCTTTAATTTGAACCTGCCAAATTCTACCACCTTCAGGTAAATCTGTCCATGTTCCAGAATTTGCCATCGAAATATCTGTACTTAAACTATATCCAATATGTGGCAAAGTACCATTTTTGGCTAATTTTTCTTCTTCGTTCAAAACATATTTCATGTCGCGAGGCTGAAGAACAACCTTATCAACATCTGATTTAATAGCGTATTTAAAACTTGGTGGTATTCCACCTTGGCTAATTTGAGCCATTAAAAAGCTACTTCCTGATATTAAAATGAATGCAGCTACAAGTAAAAATTTTCTCATAAATTTATAAATTTAATTTTTATATAGACTTTAATTCGAATAATTAGTTGCATAAAAGTATAAAAAAATTAAAACAAAAAATATTTTTTCAAATAAATTTTTAATCTATTTAAACATTTAACTTTTATGTTTTAAAATGCTTAAATATTTTTTTAATTTTGATAAAAATATTTAATGTTTTGAACATAAAAATTGTATAACATAAATGAAGAAAGATGAAGCAAAATATAGAATTGAAATTTTAAAAAAAGAAATCGAAAAACACAATAATAATTATTACGTAAATAACAATCCAACAATTTCAGATTTTGAATATGATTTATTAATTAATGATTTAGCACAACTCGAGAAGATTTTCCCAGAATTTGCCGATACTTTGTCGCCTACTCAAAAAGTAGGGAATGATATTTCAAAAGGGTTTGAGCATATTAAGCACGAATACCCAATGCTATCATTAGGTAACACATATTCGAAAGAAGATTTAGAGGCATTTTTTTTAAGAACTGAAAAAACAATTGGTTTTTTTCCAGAATATGTTTGCGAATTAAAATATGATGGCGCTTCTATTAGCTTAATTTATGAAAATAAAACATTAACAAAAGCAATAACAAGAGGCGATGGAAATATTGGGGATAATGTTATCAACAATATAAAAACAATAAAAACTATTCCTCATAAAATAATTTGTAACAATCTGCCAAATAATTTTATTGTAAGAGGTGAAATAATAATGACACGTGAAGTTTTTGATAGATTAAATTCCGAAAAAATTGATAATAACGAAATTCCTTTTGCAAATCCACGTAATGCTGCTGCTGGCACATTAAAAACATTAGATTCTTCAATTGTTGCTAATCGGCAATTGGAATGTTTGTTGTACTTTTTATTAAGCGAAAATTTACCCTATAATAAACATTTCGATAATTTAGCAGCGTTAAAAGAATGGGGATTTAATGTTCCACAATACATTAAACTTTGTAATAATAGTTCAGAAATATTCGATTTTATTAGTTATTGGGAAAATAATCGCGAAAATTTAAAATTCGATATTGATGGAATTGTAATTAAAGTAAACTCTCTTAAATTACAAGAAGAATTAGGTTTTACAGCAAAAAGTCCACGCTGGGCAATTGCTTATAAATTTCAGGCAGAGCAAGCAAAAACTAAACTTTTGTCAATTTCATTTCAAGTTGGCAGAACTGGAATAATTACTCCTGTTGCTAATTTACAACCTGTTTTATTAGCCGGCACAACAGTTAAACGCGCAACATTACACAACGATGATCAAATAAAAATTCTAGATATTAGAATTGGCGATACAGTTATTATTGAAAAAGGTGGAGAAATTATCCCTAAAATAGTTTCGGTCGATTTTGATAAAAGAGAACAAAATGCAGAAGTTTTTAAGTTTTTAGAAAACTGTCCAGAATGCGGTACAAAATTAATTCGCGAAGAAAGCGAAGCTGGCCATTTTTGTCCTAACGAAAATTGTCCACCACAAATAAAAGGTAAAATTGAACATTTTATATCTCGTAAGGCAATGAATATAGATGGTTTTGGTGAGGAAACCGTTGATTTATTATACAAAAACGGATTAATTAAAAATATTTCTGATATTTATAAGTTAAAGAAAGAACAACTTTTAACACTTAATAGGTTTGCCGAAAAATCGGTTGAAAATATTATAGCTGGTATTGAAAAATCTAAAGAAATTCCTTTTCAAAAAGTATTATTTGCATTAGGAATTCGATTTGTAGGTGAAACAGTTGCCAAAAAATTAGCTATTCGCTTAAAAAATATCGATTCAATAATAAGTAGCAATTATGATGAATTAGTTAATGTTGAAGAAGTAGGAGATAAAATTGCAAATAGCGTTATTTCATTTTTTAACAATTCTAAAAACATTCAAATAATTGATAACTTGAAAATTGCTGGATTGAAATTTACCGAAGAGAAAAACAAATTAGAAAGTTTTCCTCCAAAATTAATAAATTTGAGTATTGTTATAACAGGTAGTTTTGATAAGCCACTTGATAGAAAGAAACTTGAAGAGCTTGTTGATAATTATAATGGTAAATTAGTAAAATCTGTATCAAAGCAAACATCATTTGTTGTTGCTGGCGAGAAACCCGGACCCGATAAAATAGCAAAAGCTACAAAGCTCAACATAAAAATTATTTCTCGTGACGAATTTCTTAAAATGATTGGAGTTTAAATAATAAATAATTTTTGTTGTTTTTATTTTGCTTTATAATAATTTAACTTTTAAAAATTTAATTTAATTTTAATCGATTAACTTAGCGACAAATTTTTTAACATGAATATTTTTGAAGCAAAGAATATTGTAAAACAATATTCAGAACATACTGCTCTTGATAAAGTAAGTGTTTCAATTAAAGAAGGTTCAGTATTTGGAATATTAGGTCCAAATGGTGCTGGTAAAACATCTTTAATTCGAATAATGAATCAAATAACAGCACCCGATTCGGGCGAACTTTTATATAAAGGGACACCTTTATTAGCATCGCACATATCAGAATTTGGCTATTTACCTGAAGAAAGAGGGTTATATAAAAAAATGAAAGTTGGTGAACAAGCATTATATATTGCCCAACTTAGAGGATTAAAAAGGACAGAAGCCTTAAAAAAATTAAAATTTTGGTTTGAGAAATTTGAAATTCAAGATTGGTGGGGCAAAAAAGCCGAAGAACTTTCAAAAGGAATGCAACAAAAAGTTCAATTTATTATTTCTGTTTTACATGAGCCAAAATTTTTAATTTTTGATGAACCATTTAGTGGATTTGATCCAATTAATGTAAATATTTTAAAACAAGAGATATTACGAATTAAAGAAAATGGTGCAACTGTAATTCTTTCAACTCATAACATGGCATCAGTTGAAGAGCTTTGTGATGATATTGTTCTTATTAATAAATCAAAAACTGTTTTAAGTGGTTCGGTAAGCGAAATTCGCAAACAATACAAAGATAATACTTTTATTGTTGTATTTTCTAGTTTTGTAAATTTAATAGAAGCATCGTTACGCCATCAATATCAAATTATTTCGCACGAAGAAAAAGATGGTTTGCATTTTATTAAGTTTAAATTGTTAGATACTACTGTAACAACAAATATGCTTTTATCGGGGCTAATACCAATTGGCAACATTGTGTCGTTTAACGAAATATTACCTACAATGAACGACATTTTTATTAACGTAGTTGAAAATAAAGTTAACGAAATTGCAACAAATAATTAGATAAAATAATGAATAAAATATTTTTAATAATTAAAAGAGAATATCTAACAAGAGTAAAAAAACGCTCGTTTTTAATAATGACGGTGTTAGGTCCAATTTTAATGGCAGCAATGTTTATTGGCCCGGCGTGGCTTACTCAAGTAGAAGATAACGAATTAAAAACTATTGCAGTTATTGATAGTTCAAAAATATTTATTGGAAATTTACCAGAAACAGATTTAATAAAATTTAAATACCTTAAAAATTCTAATATAAGTGATGTTGAAAATAATTTATCAAAAAATAATTATTATGCACTTTTATATATACCACCATTTGTACTTTCGTCTCCAAATGTAGTACTAACTTCTTCAAAACAGCCTAGTTTAGCGGTACGCATGCATATATCAAACTCCTTAAAACGCGATATTGAAAGCCTTAAATTACTTAAAAGCAACATCGATCCACAAGTTTTAAAGTCAATAGAAACTAATGTAAACGTTAATATAACAAAGATCAATGATGATGGCTCGCGTGAAAACAAATCAACTGATTTGCAAATGGTGCTTGGAATTGTTGGTGGAATGTTAATTTATTTCTTTATTTTTATGTATGGAGCTCAAGTAATGCGTGGGGTTATTGAAGAAAAATCGAGTAGAATTATTGAAGTTATAGTTTCATCGGTTAAGCCTTTTCAATTAATGATGGGTAAAATAATAGGGATTGCTTTTGTTGGACTTACTCAGTTTTTATTATGGATTGTACTTACAATGACAATAGTTACAACAGTTAAATCTGTGTTTTTTCCAGATTTAAATTCATACAAAAATATTCAATCGCAAAATGTTATGAGTAAGACTGTTGTATCAAATAACGAAATACAAAAGAATGATATTTCATATAGTGATGCAAATGCAATATTTGATTCAATTAAATCTATAGATTTTCCTATTGTAATTGGGTCATTTGTTTTCTTTTTTATTTTTGGTTATTTGTTATATAGTGCTATGTTTGCAGCAATAGGCTCGGCAGTTGATAGTGAGGCCGATACTCAACAATTTATGATGCCAATAACAATACCCCTAATACTTTCGATTGTTTTAATAGGAAATGTAACAAGCAATCCCGAAGGTCCAATTGCGTTTTGGTTTTCAATGATTCCATTTACATCACCCGTCGTTATGATGATGCGAATTCCATTTGGAGTTCCATGGCATCAAGTTGTTTTATCGGTAAGTATATTAATTTCGTCATTTATTTTTATGACTTGGATGGCAGGTAAAATATATCGTACAGGAATACTAATGTATGGGAAAAAGGTTAATTACAAAGAGTTATACAAATGGCTAAAATATAAAAATTACTAGTTTAAATGAGAATAGCTGCAATTGATTTAGGTACAAACACATTTAATCTTTTAGTTGCCGAAGCTGACGAAAGCAATTATCATGAAATATATAGAGATAAAAGGGCTGTTAAATTAGGGCACGGTGGTATAACAAAAAACACAATATCAAACGAAGCTATTAATAGAGGAATTTTAGCAATAGGAGATTACGTTAAAGTATTAAAATCGCTTAATATTGATAAAACAATAGCTGTTGCAACTTCAGCAATTAGATCAACAAATAATGGATTAGCTTTTACTAAAACATTAAAAAATCTTTTTAATTTAGATGTAAGTATTATTGATGGTGATAAAGAAGCTGAACTTATTTATTATGGAATTAGAAGGGCAGTAAATTTAAAATCGGAAAAGGTGTTAATGCTTGATATTGGTGGTGGAAGTAATGAATTTATAATAGGAAATAGTCATGTTATTTCGTGGAAACAAAGTTTTCCATTAGGAATTGCTCGTTTATTAGAAACATTTAATCCATCGGATCCAATAACAAATAATGAAATAAATGACGTGTTAGTTTATTTAGAAAATGAACTAAAACCTTTATTCGAAATTTTAAAAATATTTCAAGTTAAAAAGTTAGTTGGATCTTCTGGTTCGTTTGATACTGTTGCAAATATTTGTTATTTAAAGAATAACAATAAACCAATAAATAATACAAATACTTTTTTTGAATTTAATAAAGATCAACTTTTAGCATTATGTGATAACATAATTCACACAACTAAAAATGAAAGAATAATTATACCTGGAATGGATTTAATGCGTGTAGAAATGCTCCCGCTGGCTGCATTATTTATTAAATTAATTATAGAAAAAACAAATGTTACTAAAATAATACAATCGTCATTTTCAATAAAAGAAGGGATAATATTTAGTTATTCTGAAACTGAAAACTAAATATATTTCATTTTGTTATTCCAAATTCTTTTTGAATAATTGCTCCTAATTCTTTTTCAAAATAAGAAAATTTTGAATGAAAAAATATTAAATAAACAACAAGAGGAATAAGTATTCCAAGCAAAACTATACTAAATGCAAAAAATAGTTTGTTAGCAATAGTAGGAAAATTTCCAACAACTAAAATTCGATTTTTTTTAAGAATAATGTTTGAACCAATAGTTTTACTTTTTGATGCAATAAACATGTTTTTTCTATAATCATAGAATTTATAATTTGGAAAAGTTTCAATTAATTTGCTTTTTAAGTTCTCTATGTTAACAGAATTTTCTTTAATAAGTATTTTCATAAATATTTTTTGCAATTATTCAATTAATACAAATGCTGCCCAATAATAAGGGGCATATTTTTGTCTCATTTCTTTTTGTGTTTCGTTAAAAGATTTTCTGATGTCTTTTAACTTTAAAAGTTTTGTGTACAATGTTACCATGAATTCTTCAGTTTCCTTGTCGGGTACTTGCCATAAACTCATAATAATAAAATTAACGCCAGCAATTTTAAATGCACGTTGTAAACCGTAAACGCCTTCGCTGCCTTTTATATCGCCTAAACCTGTTTCGCAAGCAGACATAACTAAAAGTTGAGTGTTTTGTAAATTCATATTTGATACTTCGTATGCTGTAAGTACACCATCTTCACCATTAGTTTTTAATTTTGACCATACATCATTTGCCTTTGCAAGAGCTAACCCCGAACGCATTAAAGGGTTCGAATTTTGCACAAAACTTTCAATACCTATACCACTACTACCACCTCTAAAAGCTACATCACCAACCTCTGATTTTTCTTCTTTTTTATCTTTAACTTCTTTTGGGTCGGGATAGAAAAACCCATGCGTAGCAATGTGCAAAATAATTGGTGAATTTTTCCCATCTAATGATTTAAAATTTTCTTCACTTGCAAGTAAACCTGAAAATTCTTTTGTTGTTATTTTATTATCGGTAAATATTTGATTTATTTTATTTGCTTCTTGTTTTGTCCCCTCTAAATATTTCCATATTTCCTGTTCGCCACTTTCTGAACTAAACTGAGCTCCTCCAAAAACACATAAGTTTAAATTTTTAGTTGTAATATCGTTATTGTAATTTTCAGAAATAATGTTAGTTGATGCAAGCGAAACTAATGTGTAGTTATCTGATAACAAATTGCTTGAATTTGTTTTTAAAGCAGAAAATGCAATTTTATGTAGTAATCCTGAAGGTGAATAATAAACTGTATTAATTCCTTTTAATATTGTATCAATTGGTCCCCAAATTAATTGATATAATTTTTGTTTTTCTGATGTTGTTGTTTCATAAATTTTTGAAATATATTCTAAATTGTTACCACTAAAATCTCCCAAAATTTTATTTAATTCTTTTGCTTCAAAAAGATTTATCATTATTGGGGAGATTGCTTCGTTCCTCGCAATGTTGGCAGATTTAGGCAGTATTATTAAAGCACAATAATTATCGCTGTAAGTATTGTTATTTTCTAATCTTTTAAAGTGAGTAAATTCAATTGCAGCTTCATTTTCTTTTAAATTATTTTTAATGTTTTTCCAATCTTTTACAAAAAGTTCGTTATTCTTTTTAAATTCATTTGAAATTAAAACTAATTCTTTCTCAATAATGTTTGCTTGCTCTTCAAGCGAATCAACATTCATAAATTGACTGGCTTTAGGTAAGGAGTATTGTTTTGCAAGTTGTTGTTTAATTCCTATCCACTTACCATATTTAGCAATTAATTTTTCGTCATTACTATTTAGTATATTGTTTTTAATTTTTGATGATGATTTTAACAATATACCTTTATTTGTTATTTCATTATTATATACTAGTTGAGTAATTTCGGGTATTGATTGCTGTATCTTTAAAGCAAACGATTTTAACATATCATTATAAAGCGAAATTGTATTCAAATAATTTGATTTTTCTTCTTCAGATAAAAATAAAAAATTGTTTTTAATTTGCTCATAAATTAATTGTGAAGCTTTTGCATATTGTTTTTTGGCTTCAATAATATTATTTTTACATTCATAAATATATGCCAAATTAAACAATGTTTCAGAAAGAATTGGATTATTATCTCCAAAAATAGATTCTTTTAATTTTATCGATTTTAAGCAATATTCTTCGGCTTTATCGAAATTTGAGTTTCCATTATAAAGCAATGCCAAATTGTGATATGTTATTGCAAGGCTAGGAAAATTTTCGCCAAATATCTTTTTCTCAAGTTCAATTGATTTAAGGTAAAGCGATTCAGCTTTATCAAATTGACCTGTATTCCGATAAAATTCTGCTAAATTATTTAAATGTAAAGCATAATCCGGATTATCAATACCTAAAGCAATACTATCAACTTTTATTGATTCGGAAAAGTAATTAGAAGCTTTAGTTGTAAGTTCATTAACTTCGTTTTCGTTATCGGTTTTTGTAGCCATTTCGAGATAAAGCGTACCAAGGTTATTTAATGCAGATGAATAATTTGTATTTTTATCACCATATATTTTTTTGTACTTTTCTAATGCTTCAAGATAATTTTTTTCGGCTTTATTATAACTTCCGGTTTCGTAGTAAAATACACCTAAACTTAAAATTGCTGATGCATAATTTGGATGTTCAACACCTAATTTTTCTTTTGTTATTCTTACAGCTTCTAAAAGATATTCTTCAGCTTGTTTATTATTTCCTTTTTTAATAAATGTATTTGCTAAATTACTAAGCATATTCACATTATCAGGATGTTCCTTTCCCACTGAATTATATTGAATCTCTAATGATTTTCTTAATATTTCCTCTGATTTATCGTATTGCCCGGTTTGAAAATAAAACAAACCTAAATTATTTAAAAAAGTTGCATATTCTGGATGCATATCACCATATACTTTTTCAAAAATAATCTGACATTTGTTATAAGTTTCTTCTGCAAGCTGATAATTTCCAATAGTGCTGTATAATCCGGCTAGACTGTTAAGTGTATTTGCATAAGAGGCATGGTTTTCACCAACTGCAATTTTTTGAATCTCTAAAGCTTTTTTTAACAATTTTTCAGCTTCTAAATATTCTCCCTTTTCAGTTTTAATATTTGCAAGATTATATAATGAAATTGCATAATCGGCATGACTTTCACCTTTTGTTTCTTTATTTAATTCTACTGCTTTTTTTATTAATATTTTTGCTGAATCAAGGTTGCCAACTTGCTCGTATAGCAATGAAAGATTGTTTAAAGATGTAATATAAGCATCGTATTTTTCTCCATAAAGATTTAATTGAATATTCATTGCTTTTTTTGCAAATTCTATTGCTTCTTTATATTTCCCATTATTTGAGTATAGCGATGACATTGTGCTAAGTGCAACTGCATAATTTTGATTTTTTTCTCCATATTTATTTTTATAAATATTAAGTGCTTCAATTAAAAGGGCTTCTTCTTCTTTGTATTTGCCCATATTATCGTATAAAACTGCTAAATTTATTAGAGTTATAGCGTAATAATCGCTTTCTTTTTTAAATACTTTTTCTTTTACCTTTAGGCATTTTAAATAAATGTTTTCGGCTTGAATGTTTTTTCCTTGTTTTTCGTATGTTACTGCAAGATTATTTAGTGCTGTTGCGTAATCGGCACTGTTGTTTCCATAAAATTTAGAACATAAATCAACAAATTGCAAATATACGTTTTCTGATTTTTCGTACATTCCGGCTTTTAAATAAAATTCACCTAAACTGTTTAATGTTATAATGTAGTTTTCTGATAATTTCCCATAAGATTTTTCCATTAATTCAACAGAATGTTTATAAAATGGTTCGGCTTTTTCGTACATTCCGTGAATAAAATAAAAAGGGGCAATTATATTTACAGTTGCCATATACATCGAATCTGACTCTGCATAATTATTTTTAATAACATTATACACATCTTCATAAATATTTTGAGCTTTGTCATAACTTCCTGCAATGTTATATATATTTGCTTGTTGATTTGCAGTATTTATATAATCTAAACTATTTTTTGTTTGATCTTTTATTATAAAATTTATTGCCTCATCCATTAGCGGATACGCTAAAGAGTATTTTCCAATGTAAGTGTAATTAATTGCTAAATTGTAAGTTACTAATATGTAGTTGTAGTTGTCGGTACCATAAAGTGTTTTTGCCAATTCTCTTACATCTTTATATGTATCAACTGCTTTATTATAGTCTTGAATTCCATAATATGAAAAAGCTATGTATCTTAAAACACTAAAATAATTAGTATCTTTTTTCCCAATTTCAGTTAAGGTTTGATTACCGGTTTTTATTGCATCTGAATATTTTTGTTCTTGAAATTCATTAGCAAATTTATTATATGAATTTTGCCATGATTGGGAAAATGAATTAAAAAAAACAAATAACAAAATAATATTAATTATAAAAGTTTTATTCATTACTTTACATTTTATATTAATATAAAATTAAAAAAATTTTTGTTTATTTGAAGAGCATTATAAATTAATGATATTTTTTATTTGTGGTACACCTAAAAAACTTAAATTCTTTTTCAATTAACTCATCTTTTTTTATCGATACAAAGTTGTTGCACGATAGGCAAAACATTGTATCGGGAATTATATAATAATCGCCTGGTGTAACTAATAATGAAATTCCACCATTTACCGCTTTTGTAACTTTCGAAATTGTTTTTAAAGAATCAAAATTGTTCTCGTTAAATTGTTCGGCAATACTTTTTTCAACAATATACACATTGCCATTATAAAGTTTGTAAATTCTTGTATTTATGTCGGTTCCTAGCATGCAATCGCCTTCGCCATAAAAAACTCTTGTATTTATGCCACTAGGTGCACGGTTGTCGATACACGAGAACAATATGCTTAGTAACAATATGAATAATAATTTTAAATATTTTAACATAATTATAATCGTTTTTTATTTAATAGATAAATATATTTGTTGTCATTCTGAATGGAGTGAAGAACTGAGTTTGCTATCTCGCCAAAGGCAATCTATTTTGCAATGAAAAAAGATGTTTCGCTAATCACTCAACATGACAAAAAACAAATTTAATTTATTTTTTATCGTTCGAAATTTCTTTCATAACTTTTGTTATTTCAACTTCGCTGTTGTATAATTTTTCTTTACAAAATTTAATTAATTCAGAAGCTCGTTTTACTTTAATAGATAGTTCATCTATTTGAATTTCTTCGTTTTCCATTTGCGAAACTATTTTTTCGAGTTCTGTAAATGCTTTGTTGTAAGTTAACTCTTGTTTTGCCATATGTTTATTTAGGATTTATGATTTGTAATGTATTTGTTTTAATTTCAATTAGGTTTAGTTCTTAGAAGCTATGCTTCGGTTTTTTTTGCCACAGATTGCACAAATTAACACAGTTAAATTGGTGTAAATTTGTGGCTTTTTTTTTGTCATGTTATGCTATGGGGTATTTCATTTACTCAAATTTATGTTTTTGTTACTTTCATTTTACTTAATACATGATACTTCCTTTATTTTTTTACAACACTTATTAATTTGCCTTTATGCAATTGTGTTTCAATATTGTCGCCATTAGTTAACAGGTTTGCATTATTTACAAGTTTTCCTTTGAACGTTGTTATGGAAAAGCCTTTCTTCAAAACGTTTTCTGGATTGCATTGATTAATAATTCTTTGATGCGATTCTATTTTTTGAACGTTGTTTTTTATTATGTCGTTACAGCTATATTTTAATTTTTCTTCAATATTATGAAGTTCTGTTTTGTGATTTGTTATTTTTTTTGAACTATTTATGGAATATAAGTAGCTTAGTTTATTTAAGTCTTCGTTTTTATAATGAATTAAATTTGTAGATAAATAATTAATTCGTTCTGAAATTATTTCTATATCGCTAGTACAATTTTCAACAATATTATTAGCTGTATTAATTAATGATTCGGTCATTTGCTCTATATTAAAAGCAAATTCCGAAACTTTATCAATTAAAAAAGTTGCTGCGGCTGTAGGGGTTTTAACTCTTGTATTTGCAATCATATCAACAACGCTTTGGTCACGTTCATGACCAATTCCTGCTATTACTGGCAAAGGAAATTGGCAAATATTTGAAGCTAAATCGTAACTATCAAAGCAACTTAGTTCGGCCCTACTGCCACCGCCTCTAATAATTACAACAACATCAAAATATTCTATTTGCGAATAAATTTTATCGAGAGCGTTTAATATTGATGATTCTGCTGAATCGCCTTGCATTAATGATTGAAATAAAACAGGATAAAATACAAATCCGTATTCGTTATTTTTAAGTTGTGATATAAAATCTCCATATCCGGCAGCAGTTTCTGATGATATAATAGCAATTTTTTGTGGAACAACAGGTATTTCAATTTGACGGTTCATCTCAAAAATTCCATCGGCAATAAGTTGTTGTATTGTTAATGTTCGCTTTTGTTCCATATCGCCAATTGTGTATGCTGGGTCAATATCGTGAATGGTTAAGCTGTAACCATAAAGCTCGTGAAACTCAATCGACACATTAACAAGTATTTTCATTCCTTGTGATAATGTGCTCTTTGTTGAAGTTTCGAAGTAAGGTTTTATTAATCGATAAGTGCTTGCCCAAATATTGGCTCTAGCTTTTGCAAGTATATTGTTAGATGTTTCGTCTTTTTGAATAAATTCTAAATAACAATGTCCAGAAGCATTATTGCGAATCTCACTTATTTCGGCAACAATCCAGTATGTTTTGTTAAGGCTATCTTTTAATACCTCTTTAATTAAACCATTTAACTGCGAAAGTGACAAAAATTCTTGAGACATTATTTACAAAATTTATGATTTTTGAATTACTATTTGGGATTTTGTCATATTGAGCGGAGTTAAAATATAATAGTTGGAAATTAATTTTTTACTACTAATTTTTTATAGCTACCAGATTGGGATTGAATTTTAACAAAGTACATTCCATTATTTAAATAATTAATGTTGTTTATTGGTATAATGTTATAATAATTAGGAATAACAGTTATGTTTTTTGTGTATATTGTTTTTCCAAGTAAATCAATAATTTCAATTGTTATATTGCTGTAATTTGACGATATAAATTCGATATTAATTTGTGATTGAAAAGGAGAGGGGTAAATATTTGTTATTTGCTCGTTGTTATTTAAATTGTTTTCAATATTGTTTAATAAAAAATAAGCAGCAGAAAAGTTTGGTATTCCATATCCTAACAATGTGTCGGGGTTATTATATTGCGAAGCACTTTTAATAATAGCTTCACGAATTTGCATATTTGTTAATGTTGGAAATGCTTGCCATAAACAAGCACTCATTCCTGCAATAATTGGACAAGAGAATGATGTTCCATTTCCCGTAACAACGTTTCCACCAGAGTCAACAAGTCCAGTGCCTTTACCCATAGCTGCCACGTCTGGTTTTACGCGTCCATCTGCCGAATAACCTACCGAAGTGAATGATGCAGGAACTTGATTAACATCAACAGCACCTACTGCCAAAATACTATCGGCATCGGCTGGAATTCCAATTTTATGCCATGGTTGTGCACCTGAGTTTCCTGCACTTATGCAAACTAAAATACCTTTTCGTGCAGCAATAGTTGCTGATAAACTTGCAACAGAGGTTTTGCCATCAATGTCGTTCCAAGTGTGATCTTGAGTTACGTCATCAAAAGTTGTGTAGCCTAAACTCGAACTAATAATATCGGCACCAATGCTATCGGCATATACGGCAGCACAAACCCAAGAGAAAACTACAAAAATGAATACCCCAAGTCCATCTTCACTTT
>JAVHRJ010000285.1:0-3628 GCA_036171595.1 Bacteroidales bacterium | reverse complement strand
AACAACAGCTAAAACAGCTCCATTGGCACCACAAGAAGTACGGTCGTTATTTGCGTCAATAAAAAAACCTGTTTCGTTATATTCCGAACTTGTATTAGCAGAACCAATATCGTGAACATGAAGAGTTTTTGGAGCACTAACAAAACTAAAATATCTATTTAAACTATCGTAATTAACAGACTGATATCCATCTTTTTTATATTGGAAAAAATGAGCCTGCGACCACCCTGTTTTACCAGTAATATAAATAAATGAACTTTCTTTCCAATTATAACTCTGACCACCTTGTGGAACAGGACTTACTCTCCAAAAATAAACAGTACTATCTGTTAAAACAATAGGTGGTTGCCATTCAACAACCCCACCAATTTGAGTAACATTTCCAGATTTTTTTACTGAACTATTAAAAAGCACAGTTGTATCAATATCGAAAACATACGACTGTTCGCCAATAAAAGGATACCCTGTAGATGCTTTAAGAGTTACAGTATTATTTGGAAAAATTGCAAATTCATAAGGATAAATAGGCATTAAATCGTTTGAGCGAATTGTTATATTAGAACATGCATAATTATTTGTTTCATCTAACTCAGCAATTGAATCTAATGCATCAACTTTTACACAAAAATTATTAATACCTGTACCTTTAATATAATTCACAGGAATTTTTGTTAAAACGGTATCCTTAAAATGACAACCATAAACCCAATCTAAATAATAATCTTTTGTGCCATCAGGATAAGTTCGTATAATATTAATCGCAAAAGTATCATTAATGGCTTTACCAATATTTGTGATTATTGTTTTAATATAAAAAGTGTCTATTTCTGATGAAACAATTTGAGGAACAGAACTTATTGAGTTATTGCTTATTGTTAAATCTGGCAAATGAAAGTTTTTTAATTTAACAGCAGGATCGCCATGTAACGTAAATTCAAGGCAAGTATTTAACATTGTGCTTGCATAATCATCATATAATTGTTGATTAGCATCGCGAATACACTTGCCAATTGGTTGCATATAATTTTTATATGCAAATTGTTTATAAAGTTCATTTGTAAACAAATTTAACAAGTTAGGATACCCCAAATCAACAGTAGCTAAAAATCCAATAGCACCACCCTGTGGTTCAAAAATCCACCTTTCGCTGATTTTTTTTGGAGCTGGCAAATATATATCACCAGTTAAACATGAGTTTGCTATTAACAAAGGATATTTGTATCTATTGTTATATACATCTGGCTCTTCAATATTCTGATCGAAACCATCGGTGTAACCGTGCCCAAAAAAGGTTATTAATGATGTGCCATCATTAATTAAATTTTTAACCGTATCGGCAACAGTAATTTGAATTGGCAAACTTGTAGTTTTTAAAAATGTATTTACATTACCACCAAATAAAGTGTCGGAAATTATTGTTGCAAAATTATTTAAGTATCCGGCAAAATCATTTTGTTGATCAGTTGTTGTTCCACCACCAAAATGAATAACTCGTTTCATCCATTCTTTGGCACTATCACTTTCATGTTCTATAACTTTACTTAAATAAACATTAACCTCATCGTTGCTTGTTGCAGCAATTCTGCCAATAGAAATATCCTGCGTATTGTTATTTGTAAATATTTTTGTTGTTAATAAATTATCTGACGATGGATTTCCGTATGATGGAACAAGTGCAGCTTCAAAATTTGCTGAGTTTTTTCTAAAGCTTTCATTGTATGACCATGTGCCTGAATGAATTCCTTTACCAATTAAAAATACAAATTTAGGTAACGAATCGGTAGAGTTTAAAGGAGTAGAAATATATTTTAAAAAATTTTTAATAGCCAAAGGATGCTTTTTTATTCCATAAGAAAATTGATCGTACAATTGTTCAATATTATAACAATTTACATTATATTTATTGTACATATTGTTATCCCTATAATTTTTGTAAGCGGTTGCCCCGTCCCACAATAATGGATTTGTAATAATAATGTAATCAGTTGTATTAATACCAGTTGGCAAATAATTAACAAAATTTATTTTTCCTAATTTAGCAATAAATTTTACTGAATCTTCGGCTATAACATAACACTCTTTTACGTTACCAGAATTAGGAATAATTGCATTTAATTTAGCATTCTGATAAACAACTGGTATTCTTTTGTGATTTGTTAAATCCCACAAAACAGCATTATTGCTTATAAATTGTTCTATTTGCAACAGCGTTTTATTTCCATTACTATCTTTAATTCTAAAATTTTGTTTATACAACCCATTAAAAACAAAATTTCGCGGATAAGTTAAAAATATGTATGCAACTTCCATTAAATCAGTTGTAGCACCAATATCATTAACACTACTAAAATTTAAACTTGTTGTGGGATTTATATTCGATGAAGTTGTATAAGTTTTTTTTATTGAAGTAGCACCATAAAAAAGCTCATCAATTATTGTTGCTGAATTTAATGTAACATTTAAATGATGACCATAATGTGAATTAGTTGCAACAGAAACATTTATTTTGGTAGAATCAACTCCACTTACAAAACCAGGAGTTGAAAGTGTTTTGACCATAGGAGAATTCCAGGTAAAATAAGTGTCGAACCAGCCCTCGCCTTTTAAATACCTGGGACCATTATCAGCTCCATAATAGTATTGAGGGTTTTGATATAAAACATCAACAACACAATTAGGTACAGTGAGATAAGAAGAATTTAAAAAAACTGTATCTGATTCAATTGTTACCCTTTTATTGCCTGATAACAAATTGTTATAAGTCAAGAAATAATATGCAGTATCGGTATATAAACTATAATATGGATTTGTAATATCAGTTATTGGTTCGAACAAAAGCGAATCTAACCAACCATCGTTTCCTTTAGCGTAAAATTCTATATAGCCATTTGCAGTAAGAGTTCCGTTACTTTCACCATAAATGTAGATGTATTGTTCCTGCCCTTTGTAAAAAAGCTGAATATTTCGAGTGTCAATTGAGCCTAAATTTAAACCAGAATTTATTAGAGTTTGCCTGGAAATGCGATGAATACCTTCCTGAGTAATAGGAATTTTAAAATAAGTTTGATTATAGTTAATCCACTCGTTACCATACTGTTGAGCATAAGTAACAAATGGCAACAAAAAGACTAAGAGTATAAACAGTAAGTTTTTCATTGCAATTAATGATATACAAATATACAAAAAAATAATTTACTTTGTAAAAATAAAAAATGTTCAGAAATTCATTTCCAATAAAATACAATGAACCATTGTTTCGTCCTCCAAGCGAAGCCGATTCGCTTATTTTGCAAATCACAAACGGGTGTGCATGGAATAAATGTTCTTTCTGCGAAATGTACTCCACAAAAAAGTTTAGTATAAAAAAAGAAGAAGATGTTTTTAAAGAAATTGATGCAATTTCTGAATATATACCAAACATAAGAAAAGTTTTTCTTGCCGATGGAAACCCCATGGTACTTTCGGCCGATAAACTTAAAAGGATTTTAGACAAAATACATACAACACTGCCAAAAGTCAGAAGAGTTACAACCTATGCCCTACCTCGCGATATTATTGCTAAAACTCAAGAAGAAATAAAAATACTAAAAGAATCGCGACTATCAATGATCTATGTAGGATTAGAATA
>JAVHRJ010000284.1:0-3649 GCA_036171595.1 Bacteroidales bacterium | reverse complement strand
AATATTCATCGCTTCATTTACCAGTAACCGTTTGTGGTGAGTTACTTTTTGGCGCAGCTAATTCGGGCAATAGTAAGAAAAATCTTACAAAATATCGTGGATTTATTTTAAGTTGTATGATTCTGAATATTAATTCTGCAATAGCAGAACAATACGCATTAATCAGAAAAAGACTGAAAGATAAAGGAACTCCAATTCCTGAAAATGATATTTGGATTGCAGCTACATGTGTCGTATATGAAATTTCGCTTGCTACTAACGACAAGCATTTTAAAAATATTGAAGGACTTAAATTAATCGAATAAAAAAAATAAGATTCATGTAATTTGAATGAAAAAGCATGTTAATTTGAAGAAAAATAAACAAATCTCAGATATGAAAAAAGTATTGCTCTCATTAGCTTTCATAATTATTGCGGATTTTATTTATTCGCAAAATACTGTTACCGGTATAGATGGTAATGTTTACAAAACAGTAAAAATCGGTAATCAAACCTGGATGGCGGAGAATTTGAGGGCTACTAAATATAGTAATGGAGATGCTATCCCTTTTATTGAAGACAGCACTAAATGGACGAGCCTGAAATCGGGTGCATTTTGTAATTATAACAATAATGAAAAATTTGTATCTGTATATGGCAGAATGTATAATTGGTATGCTGTTACAGACAGTCGTAATGTTTGTCCTTCGGGCTGGCATGTTCCTTCCGATGAAGAGTGGGTTGTTCTTGAAAATTTTTTAGGAGGTCCATCAGTTGCCGGTGGTAAAATGAAATTAAATGATACAACAATATGGAGATTTCCAAATACCGGTGCATCAAATATTAGCGGGTTTTCGGCAGTACCAGGTGGTCGTCAGTATCATTCTGCATTCTTCTTTTTACACGAGTATTGTCAGTATTGGTCGGTTACAGTAAATTTCGAAGAATATTGCTGGTCGCGCTATTTATCTTATTGTATGCAGGAATTGAGCCGGTTTCATTACAAAAAGTATTATGGGCTATCTGTGCGATGTGTTAAGGACTAATAAATTTGGTATTGTTAATTATGTATAGTAATTTATTCAGAACATGCAAAATTAAACTTTGTGAACTTTGTGTAACCCCTTTGTGGTCTTTGTGGTAAAAAAAGATAACCACAAAGTACACAAAGAAAAAATTGCAAAGGACACTAAGAACTATACTTGATTAACAATACTATAACTTTTTAGGACTTACGCAATCCCGCCTAAGCGGAATATTTTTGACACTTTGTTATGGTTATTGAGTTATTTGTTATTAAGTTATTTGGTTATTAACTCAATAACATAATAACCTATTAACTTATTAATCTATTCGTGCAATTCGTGTCATATTGTTTTTTTTTGCGTAAGTCCTAACTTTTATTATTTTAAATGTTCTTCTTTTTTAATTTTTAACCAAAAGAGCATTCCTTCAAGTATTACTTCATTGTCGTTTTTTTCGTCAGATACAAATATTTTTTGCTGATTATCTTTTCCTTTATTAAAATAAAACTCTCTGCTTAATTCGTAATAAAGTAAAGTGGGAGATAACGGAGAATTTTCTTTGTTTTTTATTGTTAAAACAGAAATATTGTTACCCATACTGGCAAAATAAAATGGATAAACCCCTTTTAATTCAGATTTAGTTTTTACATCAATAAGTCCCTTAAAAACAATATTCACATTACCACACGTTCTTATATTTTCTTTATGAATTTCTTTAATTTTACAAGTGAATTGCCCGCTTTTTATTTTCTGGCAATAATTGTTAAGTGAAAAAAAAGAAAGAAAGAATAAAAGGGAAAACGACTTAATTAATATGAGCTTCATAATTAAAAACTTTATATTTTTCACAAATTTATTTAAATTTTAAACAATAATTTAGTTTTCTTAAGAAGAAAGTATTTTTTTTATGTAAAATTTAATAAATTATTTCATTGTTGTCCGACTAATATTTCACTCCTACGGAGTTTTGCAAAGTCAAAAATCCCGTAGGGATGTCATGTTTGTAGAAAAATTAATGTGAATAAAACAAAACCCCGAAGGGGTGAAATAATGCTTAAAATGTAGTCGTAGGTGTTTCAAGATAACAAATATTTTTTAGTCGGACAATAGTGAAATTATTTAGTCGTCTCTTAAAAAGTACTAAATAAATTAATTATCACACAGTTGAACTAAAATAAACGTGAATTTATTTACTCACCCTATTTTTTATTTTTAAGGTGTTCGTGAGGACTAAAGTCGTTGCAAGAAATAATAGTAATACCATTACTCAATATGTATTAGTCCAATAAGGATATGAGAAAAGATAGTCATACTTACATATACTTTTTACATGGTTATTTGTTAGAATGTTAACTTCATTACTTATGAACTCACTAACAATGTCGAGTGTTTTATGGAACTTCCCTGTAAAAGCCCTCTTCATTTTCCACCAAATTTTTTCAGCAGGATTTAATTCGGGTGAATATGGTGGTATAAAGAGCAATGCGATATTTTCAGGGGTGACTAATTTTTGACACTTGTGGAACGCACCATTATCAAGCAGAAGAATTTTATATTCATCAGGTGAACTTTTAAAGAACTCATTTAAAAAAATCTGGAAGGTATCAGTATTGCAATGCGGCATTTCCAGTTCAAAATGATCTCCTGTAATGGGAGAGAATGCCCCGAATAAGTACAAGGATTTGAACACCTGTTGAAATGTGCAAATAGGCTTAATACCTTTAGCGGTTAATCCTTTCCCGTTTCTTGTAAACAGCCCAAACCTGCTTTCATCTTGGCAATAGAGATTTACTTTTTTATACTTTTCGTCTTTCTTTGCGATGATTTCTTTACAAACTTGACTGAAGTTTTTTTAAAAGCCTCTACTGCTTGCTTATCCTTCTTTATATGCGATTTCCTTGCTACTTTTATTTTAGCGTTAAACTTTCTAACCACAAACCCATGAAAGGTTTTATAGTTTATATCCGCTTGAAAGGTGTTATTAAACCAATCCAATAACTCTACAAATCCTACTATGCCATTGTGAGGATCGTTTAATTTATTTTTTAAACATTGTTCTTGCTCAACATTAATTTTACTTGGCTTATATCCAATATTCGAATGAGACATGAGCTTGTTTATGCCGCCTTCAACATAGAAGTTTCTCCATGTTTGAACGCTATTGTGATTGACTCCTATTTCGTTGGCAACAAGACGTTTGGATATTCCACTTTCTTCATTTTGCTTAAAAACCAACAACGCTTGGAGTCTCTTAGCGATCATAGGATGGCTGTGTTTTATTAGCTTTTTAATCTCGCTTTCGCTTTCTCGTATTTTAAAGGTTTTGGGTGCTGACATATTTTGTTTTTATTGCAAATATAGCTTATTTTATTTTAGTCCTATAAAAATAAAAAAATAGTTATTAACATTATTGGACTATTTCTTAACAAGTAATGGTATAAAATAGTAAAAACCTTGCATTTTTTTATAATTTCTTTAAAGCAAAAAGGTTTATTTTTCCCAATTATTTTAATCGAAGCAGGTGCGGTAGGGTTGTCCACGAAGTGTGCGAACTACAATTTTTGGGCTAATTATACACGGTGTTACAATAAAGTATTTTCATCTATCAGTCTTCTAAATTTGAACAAGATGACAAGGGGGCATG
>JAVHRJ010000283.1:0-17249 GCA_036171595.1 Bacteroidales bacterium | reverse complement strand
AAGTGGTTCTTTTGAATCTGTAGAAAATCAAAAAGAACTACTTAAACAAAAGTTTTTAAATTGGAAAGGGACACAGGAACAGGTTGACGATATATTAATTATAGGTATAAGAGTGTAATAAATTTATCGTTTTTCTTTTAAATCAAAAAAAAATAAGAAAAAAAACATTATTCAGAATTTATACAGAATTATATGTTTATTTAGTGGTGTAAAATAAATAGATTTCTTTTAAAAACTTTCTACTCGATTTTTTTCACCAAAAAGTGGACTAACTTGTGGAAAGTTTTTTTTAATTATATTCAAATTTTATGAAAATTCTATTAATTGAAGATGAAAAAACACTTTCTGAAAGTATTATAGATTATCTTAAACTTGATGGTTATGTTTGCGAGGCATGCTATACTTACGAAGATGCAATTGAAAAAATAAATCTTTATAATTACGATTGCATAATTGTAGATATTATGCTTCCAGACGGAAGTGGTATTAATATTATTAAAAAACTAAAATTATTAAATAATCAAACAGGGGTAATTATTGTTTCTGCAAAAAATTCGTTAGACGATAAAATTAATGGTTTAGAAATTGGAGCAGACGACTATCTTACAAAACCATTTCATCTTTCAGAATTAAATGCTAGAATTAAATCAATTATTCGCAGAAGAAATTTTGATGGGAACAACGAAATAATATTTAACGAAATAAATGTTTCCCCTAATAATTTACAAGTTAAAGTTAATAATTCAGAACTTATTCTAACTAAAAAAGAATATGATTTGCTGATTTACTTTATATCAAATAAAGACAGAATTGTTACCAAAGAATCAATAGCAGAGCATTTATGGGGCGATTCAATGGACATTACAGATTCTTTTGATTTTATTTACGCTCATGTTAAAAATTTACGAAAAAAAATGACTAATCTTGGTGGAAACGATTATGTTAAAACTGTTTATGGTATCGGATATAAATTTTCTACATCATTATGAGATTAATTTTTAAAACAAGTATTTATTTTTTAATTGCTTCAATTATTGTATTTACTTTAGGCAGTATAATTTTTTATTTTCTTGTTATTAAGGAAATTAATATGGAAATAGATCAATTATTAGAATTTAATAAAGGAAAAATTATTGAGCATGTTCAAAAGGAAAACAAATTACCCGACTTTAATAATATTTATGATATAAAAGTAATTGTTAGCCCTACTTCAAATAATAAAATTGAAATACTTAAAGACACCCTGTTATTTAATGAACTGAAAAATAAATATATCTCATACAGAGATTTATCGTTTTCTTGTAAAATAGGTAAACAGTTTGTAAAAATTCAATTATTAAAATCATTTTTTGAAATAGAAGATTTAATAAAGGGTATTCTTACTTTTATTTTATTGTTGATTCTTTTTCTATTACTGGCTTTATTTGTTTTAAATATTTTTATTTCACAAATAACATTTAAACCTTTTTATATTATGCTTCAAAAGCTTCAAATTTTTGATATTACTAAAAATAAACCCTTAGATATTGGTAATCCCAAAACATTTGAATTTATACAACTTAAAAACGAATTATTGGCAATGACCGACAAAGCCAGAATGGATTACATACTACAAAAAGAATTTATTGAGCATTCTTCCCACGAAATTCAAACACCTATTGCCATTGTTAAAGCAAAGTGCGAAATGTTACTTCAATCAAAAACATTATCTACACTTGAATTAATTTCAGTTGCAAATATTATCGAAGCTGTAAATCGTTTGTCAAAATTAAATAGTGCTTTATTGTTAATTACTAAAATTGAAAATAAGCAATTTATAGAAAACAATGAAATAAGTGTAGTTGATTGTTTAAACGAACAAATTTTAGAATTTTCTGATTTAATTTCTATTAAAAGAATTACCTTAACTAAGCAATTTACTCAACAAAAGTTGATAACAATAAATCCTGTTTTAGCAGATATCTTGTTTTCTAACTTGATTAGTAATGCTATAAAACATAATTCTGAAAATGGGATTATTAATATTTTACTTAACGAAAATTATTTAAAAATTCAAAATTCAGGTAAATTATTTAAAGGTAATCCAAATGATATTTTTAATAGATTTTTTAAAGATAAGTCTAACCCCAATTCATTAGGATTAGGACTCACCATTGTAAAAAAAATTACAATCATGTATAACATGAATATTGTTTATTCCCAAAGTAATAACTTAAATGAATTTCATTTATTTTTTTCTTAATATTTATATGTTGTAAAACATATAAATATATGTTTCTTAAGTTTAAAATTCAGAATCTCTACAGAATTTAAAAATATTTTTGTTTCATAATTAATTTAATAATTTATTTAAATAATATGAAAAACAAAAACTTTTTATTTAATGTTTGTGCAATTGTTTCAATTGCATTTTATACAATCGCTTTTAGTGGTTGTAAAGGAAAGGATGGCGAAATAGGACCTGCTGGTGCAAATGGCACAGATGGAACAGATGCTAATGCTGTTACTGCTGCCGATAAGGCTGCTTATGATGCTGCTAATGGTATTAATGGTGCTAGAATGTACGACCACCCACTTAATTATATTAGTGCAAGCCAAACAGACTATCCAAATGCTTATACAAATTTTTACAGATGTAAAAGTTGTCATGGTTGGGATTTATTAGGTAAAAATGGTGCATCAATTAATAAGGCACCTTCTGCAACTTATCCTGTTGCTGCTGATGGTAATTTATATGCTTGGGCTAAAACTCATAGTATTCGCCAAATTTTTGATGCTGTAAAAAATACTGGCGGTAGAACAAAAAGCACATTAACTTCATATAACGGAACAATGCCAGATTATGGTACAATTTTATCTGATAGTCAAATTTGGGACGTTGTAAAATTTTTAAAATCTACAGCTCATAATGTTAATGAATTTTATGATATGAGTACAACTGGAGTTTATCCTACTGGCACAAAAACATTTTCAAATATTGGTAAAGGTGGCGATGGTGCAGCAGGACTTGTTACATATAATGCTAAATGTAAAGGTTGTCACGGTGCCGATGGTACTTCAATTAATGTTTATTGCCAGGGTATTTATTTAGGCGATATGTTTAGAGGCGACCCACACGAAATTCAACATAAAGCTATTTGGGGAATGCCATCAGATCGCGAACATATTGATGGTGGTTGTGTTGATGCTGGTGCTATGCCTTCTCAATCAATTACTGACCAGGATATTAGAAACATGATGATTATGGGACAAGATACCGTTGCTTTTCCTAGTTTTTAATTTCTCATTTTTTCATATATTTCGTAAAAACTGTCCTGAATTTTAGGACAGTTTTTTTTTACAATTAAAAGCTTGAAACATTTTGTTTTATAATGAGTTGTATAATTTATTTTTTATATTGTTTACATTTCTAATCAATAAATAACTATTGAAAATATTATTATTTATCTACTTTAAGTAACAATAATTTTATCAAAGCGAGCATAATTTTAAAAATTAATTAATTTTTGCTGTTCCTCAAAGATCATAAACAGGTTTAGAATAACGAATTCGAATATTGTTAGTGTTTTATAATAAAGTATATAACATGCAAATTGTGCTCTTTTCAAAATTATGTCATAAAACAGAATTATTGAAATTTATAATTTTAGTAAACTAAATAAGAAATGTGTAATTCTTTGATTATTTAAATCAATTAATTTTCAAAATATTTTTATTGTTTTATATGTGTATGATGATTATGTAATTTTATGAATTAGGCTTCATTATTGGTTAAAACAAAGTAAGTTGATGCATTAAATTTGCAATTATTTTTAATTTATAAAATTAATTTGTAATAAAAATAAAAAAAAAATCATGTTTAAGGAGAAAAATTATTTGTTAAAAAACATATTTTTTTTATATTTTAAAAAAAATCATATAACTTTGCCAGCATTAATTTTAATTTATTTATGAAAATATGAAAAAGAAAAGTTTTTTAGTTATTGCAATTGCTTCAATTGCATTTTATTCTGTTACTTTTACTGGATGTAAAGGTAAAGATGGTGAAATAGGTCCTTCTGGAACTAATGGTACAAATGGTACAAATGGCACCGATGGATATGGAGCAGTCACTGCTGCTGATCAAGCTGCTTATGATGCTGCAAGTGGTTCAAGAGGTGGTATTTTATATGACAATTGGACTAATGCTGCTTCAGGTATTACTGGTATTCCTACAGAGGTTACTTCTAAATCTGAATTTTTTAGATGTAAATCATGTCATGCATGGGATGGTTTAGGTAATAAAGGATCTTATATTAATAGAGCTGGAAATGCTTCAAGACCAAATTGTGCTTCTTCTGATTTAAGGGCTTTTGTTGGTAATCATAACATTAAAGAAACATTTTTAAAAGTTAAAAATGAAGGTGGCAGAACAAAATCATTAAATACTTCTTATTCTGATATTATGCCTGATTATAGTGCATTAATTGCTGATGCAGATGTTTGGGATTTAGTAAAATATTTATATACAGAAGCTTTTAATGTTTCATCTTTATATGATTATACTACTGCTGGATTATATCCAACAGGTACAATTACTTTTTCAAACATTGGAAGAGACGGTAGTGCCACAAATGGTAATACTTATTATACTTCAAATTGCGTAAGTTGCCATGGTGCTGATGGTAAATTAATTGCAACCGTAAATGTTGGTAAATTAGGTAGAACAAAACCAAACGAAGTATGGCATAAAGTTAAATTTGGCCAACTTGGTTCGTCAATGGATGGTTTTGGTAGCTCATTGCAACAAATAAAAGATTTATATGTTGCTTTACAAGATACACTAACCTATCCAAATTAATTATTTTTTTCATAAATTTTGTAAAAACTGTCCCGAAATTCGGGGCGGTTTTTTTTTGCTTATAATTGATTGTAATTCGTTTAAGTCGATGCTAAACTTACTTTTTGTTATTGTGAACGCTGTGAAGCAATAAGTATATTTTTGTAAATGATATTGTTTAGCTCATCGCAATAACATAATTTGTGTTTTTTTGGGTTTTGCCACAGTCTGAAGTTATAGGACTTGGTATAATTGACTTTTTTCAACCAATAATTATTTATGTGGAAAAAAGTAATGCTGTTTATTTTATGTAGTGGCAGTTCTTACTTGATGTCAATTATTGTCCACTTAAAGTGACTAAATTTATTTTTTTTGCATATAAATCTTTACCATAAAATATCCTTCCTCTTGAATTAAAAATTTCTTCATCGTCGGTAGTGTAAAATTGTGTAATTCTATTTCTTGTACACTTTGTTTCCATTTCAGGGTGACGTTTTAAATAATCCGATAAGCTTTCAGCTACAATCTTATCTTGAGAAATTAAATTAATATTTTTAGGTAAAAATTTGTGTATGGTATTAATAATTAGCGGATAATGTGTACAACCTAGAATTATTGTGTCGATTTCACTACATTTTTTTAGTAAGTTTTTTATGTCATCTCTAAAAAAATAGTCGGCACCAATATTTAAATACTGGTTATTCTCTATTAGTGGAACCCACAAAGGACAATCTTGTTGGTAAGTTATAATGTTTGGATAAAGTTTATTTATTTCTAATGGATATGATTTTGAAATAACAGTACCAGTTGTTCCTAATACACCAATATTATTTGATTTTGTTATTTTTCCGACTGCTTCGGCGCTTGGCCTAATTACTCCTAAAACTCTTCGCGATAAATCAATATTTGGTAAATCGTTTTGTTGAATTGTTCGTAGTGCTTTTGCCGAAGCAGTATTGCATGCTAATATTACTAATTGGCAACCTTGCGAAAAAAGCCAATTTACTGCTTGTAATGTGTAATGGTAAACCGTTGTAAACGACCTATTTCCGTATGGGGCACGGGCGTTGTCACCTAAATAAATATAATCGTACTGAGGTAATGTATTTGTAAATTCTTTTAAAATTGTAAGGCCACCAAAACCTGAATCAAATACACCAATTGGACCTGCAATTTTATTTGACATAATTTATTAATTATTGCAAAGTTAAAAATATAATAATTATCTAATAATTGAAACTATTCCATTTAAAGGTTCAAGCCCATTTATTTTTAAAATATAAACATATCCTCCCATAGGTAAATCTTTTCCTTTAAATTTTCCGTTCCAACGACTTGCTTTATTTGAATATTCTATTCCCGAACCACTAAAATAAAACAGCTTATCACCCCAGCGATTAAAAATTTCTAAAGTAATTGTTGAATATTGGTCAATATGTAAAATCTCGAAATCGTCATTTGTGTTATCGCTGTTTGGAGTAATAGCAGTTGGAATTTTTATTGGTAAAATTGGAATAAAAATATCAAAAGTGTCAATTGTAAAACATTGATTAACATCAGTTATAGTAACAATATATGTCCCTGAATTTAAATTATATATATTTTCAGTTGTATCGTTATTCGACCACAAATAAGAATATGGAAAACTGCCATTGGAAACAATTATATTTATATAGCCTAAATTAGTGCTTTGATTTATAGCTATAATACCAGTATCGGATAAAATAGCGGGTTCAGTAATAGTTACATTATTTGTTGTTGTACAATTATTTGAATCTGATATTGTGATATTATAAATGCCAGCATGTAAATTAATTGCCGTTGATGTATTTTGACCATTCGACCATAAATACGAGTAGTTTGGTGTTCCACCTGTTGCTAAAAAAGTTGCGTTTCCGGTAGATTCACCATTACATAAAGAGTTTTGAACACTTGATAATGTTGATGTTAGCAAACTTGGTTGGTTTATATTTATTGATTGAGAAGTTGAACATCCATTTGAATCGGTAACTGTTATAGAATAATTTCCTGTTGATAAGCCTATTGCTGTTTGTGTAGTTTGACCTGTAGGGTTCCAAAAGTAAGTATAAATATTTGAACCTCCAGAAACATAAGCTGTGCTTGTACCGTTATTTTCGCTAAAACATAAAACTTCAGTTTGGGTAGTTGTTAAGTTTAATTGCTGAGGTTCAGAAATGTTAACTGTTGACACTAACTGACAACTATTGGCATCTGTAATAGTAACAGAATGAATTCCAGCTAAAAGGTTATTTGTTGTCTGAGAAGTAGAGCTGTTATCCCATAAATAATTATAACCAGCGGTTCCGCCATTTACATTAGCTGTTGCTGTTCCATTATTTAAACCAAAACAAGTAATATTAGATGATGTAAATGTTGCAGTAATTTGAGTTGGTTCTGTAACTGTTACGCTTGAATTATATGTACAATTATTAGAGTCAGTAATAGTTAAGTTATATATACCTGCTGTTAAATTATTTATAGTATCGTTAATTAGAGCATTACTCCATAGATAAGAATAACTAGGTGTCCCTCCAGAAACATTAATACTTATTGAGCCATTACTTTCACCATAACATGATATATTTGAAATTGTATTATAAGAAACCGATACATTTGTTGGTTCTGTAATTGTTACTAATGATGTAGATGAACATCCATTATTATCGATCACAATTACACTATAAGTACCTGCAATTAAATTCGTTGCAGTTTGTGTGTTTTGCGAATTATTCCAAAGATAACTGTAATTTGGTGTGCCTCCATTGGCTATAACAGTTGCATCACCTGTATTTTGACCAAAACAAGTAATGTTAGTAAATCCGCTAATTGAAGATGTTAAAAGGGTAGGTTGATTGATATTATATGAAAGTGAATTTGTGCAACCATTTGAATCAGTTACGGTTACTGTGTATGTGCCAGCGGTTAAGTTAGAAATTGTTACAGTTGTTTGAGAATTGCTCCAATTATATAAATATGTTGGAGTTCCACCCGATGTTGTTGCTGTTGCAGAACCATTGTTATCGTTTAAACATAATACATCTGTTTGTGTAGGTGTAATTAATAATTGCATTGGTTCAGTAATATCTACACTTGTTATATATGTACAACTATTGGCATCTGTAATTGTTACATGATGGGTAAAAGGAGTTAAATTACTTGCATTAGGTGTTGTTTCGCCATTATCCCACAAATATGTATAGTTAGGAATTCCACCACTTGGATTAACAGATGCTGTTCCATTGTTTAAACCAAAACAGATAATATTTGTGGATGTTATAGTTGCCGAAATTGCAGTTGGCTCAGTAATAGTAACTGATGATGTATAAGAACAACCACCTGCATCTGTAACTGTAAGCGTATAAATTCCTGCGGTTAAATTAGTCGCGATGTTGGTGTTTTGACTATTGCTCCACAAATACGTATAAGCCGGAGTTCCACCACTTACACTAGAACTTGCAGAACCATTGTTCCCGTTAAAGCAATTAACATTTGTTATAACTGAAGTTGTTGCAGTAGGACCATTAGAAGTAATTATATTTGTTACATCAGTAACGGTACAGCCATTTGTGTCGGTAATTGTAACAGTATATGTGCCAGCAGATAAACTTGTTGCTGTTTGATTTGTTTGAGCATTACTCCAGAAATAAGTATAACCTGGTGTTCCGCCTGAAGGAGTAGCAGTAGCTGTTCCATTATTAGTTGTACATCCTGTATTTGTATTTGATATGGTAACTGTTGGATTTGAACTTATACTTACATTAGCAGATGCTGTTGCCGTACAACCATAAGAATCAGTAATTGTTACAGTATAATTACCGGCAACTAAATTTATAGCTGTTTGTGATGTTTGGCTGTTATTCCATAAATATGAATATCCAGGTGTTCCACCTGAAGGTGTTGCAGTAGCTGTTCCGTTATTAATTGTACATCCTGTTTGAGTACTATTTACAGATACTGTAGGTATTGGAGCATTATTTACTATCACAGAATTGTTTGAAGTACAACCATTAGAATCTGTAACCGTAACACTATAAGTACCTGCAGCTAATCCTGTAATGGTTTGAGTTATTTGAGAATTATCCCATAAATATGTATAACCTGGAACACCACCAATTGGATTTGCAGTAGCAGTTCCATTTGAAGAAGTACATGAAACCATTGAACTTGTTACATTAACAATCGGATTGTCTTTTACATTTACAGTAAATGAGTTAGTCCCAGTACATCCAGATGCACTTGATACTGTTACATAATAGGTTGTTGAAATTGTTGGAGAAACTGTAATTGATGAATTTGTTGAACCATTGTTCCATAAATATGTACCTCCACCTGTAGCAGTAATTGTTGTTGAATTACCAATACAAATAATGTTATCGGTAGCTGAAATATTTATTGTTGGTGGAGTACAAATTACACAAACTTGGTTTCTGGTAGGGTTAATAGTCGAATTATCAATAGAAAAATTACTTGCACTTCCTCCAGTATACAAAGTGGGTGTAATTACTGCTGTAGGGGGAGAGAAAAATTTTTTATTAGAAGAGTAAGTGTTTTCGTTACAACCACTTAATCCTGTTGTTGATGTTTTAATTAAATGCAAATCATAACTTAGATTACCAACCATACTTCCAATAATAAATCCATTTCCAGTAATTTGTTTGCCTTTTGTGAACATTCCTCCACTCATTGAATTAAAATGTTCTGCAAATTGTACGTTAAACGAAGCATCTAGTTTAATTACAAAACTTTTTATTGTTAACGGGAATAAATTTGTGATTGCCCATCCAATTATAGAAAATCCTCCATCATTTGTTTGTTGAATCGAACTTGGAATATCATTATAACCAATATCATAAGCAGCAGATGAAATAATGTTCCCGCTTGCATCAGTTTTTATTACTGCAATATCACTTGCATCTAATCCTGAAATGGTTTTATCGGTAGTACCAATTATTAATAATTCGCCTGTTGAAAGTGTTTTAATTGAATAACCTTCTTCATATGTTCCCAATTCACCAATAGATTTCATCCATTGTAAATTTCCATTAAAATCTGTTTTAAAAATAACAATATTTGATGTGGTATCAACACCACTTAGTTGATTATGAGTTCCTACAAATACGTAACCATTAGATACTTCGGTAACATCATTTGCAACATCATCACTATTAAGTATAGGACTTGTTAGAGAATAAGAATGTCCCCACATAAAAGTGCCTCCACTATTTAGTTTAAAAACATAAATACTTGTTGAATCTTTATCTGAATTGACACTTCTTGCACTTGTGCTTCCTGCAACTACATAGCCCAAATCAGTAGATTGTATTACAGCATTACCATATTCGTTAGGTGATGCACCTATTTTACGTGAAAAATTTACAGTACTTCCATCAAAGTTGGTTTTAAAAACCATTGCAGATGAGCCAAACCCACCTGTATAAACAAAACCACCGTCAGAAGTTTTTTCTAAATCGTTTGTAAATAAAGTTGTTGTTGGAATAAAAAATCCATCTTGATATTTTCGTGCCCACAATACTGTTCCAGTAGCTGAATCAACTTTTATTGTTATTGTGGGAATAGGAAAAGAACCATTTACTGAACCTGTTAGTACATAACCATTTGTAGCTTCTTCAATTCCGCTAAAAATGTCCATCATACCATAATCGTAGCTTACCTGAAATGTGCTAGATTGAGAATATGATTTGTAAGAAAAGTTAAAAAAATAAATTGTTATTAAACACAATAAAATAATTAAATTAAACTTTTTCATTAGTGTTAGTTTTAATATTTTATAACTGAAGTATTATTATCTTACAATTGATACAACTCCATTTATTGGGTCAACTCCATTTATTTTTAAAATATATACATATCCACCCATTGGCAAGTCTTTTCCTTTATATTTTCCGTTCCAACGATTACTTTTATCAACATATTGTTGTCCAGTACCATTAAATATAAAAATTCTATCGCCCCAACGATTAAATATTTCTAAACTTACTTTGGTGTATTGATCAATGTTTTTTATTTCAAAATCATCATTCGTATTATCATTATTTGGTGTAATTGCATTAGGAATTTCTAAAGGTAAATAAGGAACATTTATATCAAATGTGTCAACAAAAAAGCAAGTGTTAGCATCAGTTATTGTTACAATATATTGACCAGTATTTAAATCTTGAATATTTTGTGTAGTTGCTCCGGTTGACCATAAATAAGTTAATGGTGCAACTCCGTTGCTTACGGTTAAATCTATAAATCCAAAATTATTAGTACTTATTCCTTGAAAACTAGTAACTATTATAGGTAATGGACTTACTAACGTAGTGTCAATTGTTTGTGAACAATTATTTGCATCGGTAATCGTTAGTGTATAACTACCTGAATATAAGCTTGAAGCGTTTGATGTAGTTTGTTGAGGATTTGAATTCCATAAATATGTATAAGCTGGGGTTCCTCCAGATGTACTAGTAATAATTGATCCATCATTTCCACCATAGCAAGTCGGGTTTATTACGTTTGTAATTGATGCTAAAATTGCTGTAGGTTCGGTGATTGTTATAGTACTAATTGTAGAACAATTATTTACATCTCTAACTGTAACTGAGTAAATTCCAGCTTGCAAATTTGACGCAGTAGCATTTGATTGTGAATTTGACCATAAATAAGAATAATTTGGAGTTCCACCATTTGGAATAACGGTTGCTGAGCCAGAATTTCCATTGTAACAAAGCACATTGTTATAATTTAATATGCCAGAAGTTAAAAATTGTGGTTGAGTAATAATATAAGTTTGAGTTGCTGAACAACCATTCTCATCAGTAATTGTTACTGTATAATTTCCACTTGATAAGTTAGTTGCAGTTTGAGTGTTTTGTCCGGTTGGATTCCATAAGTACGTATAATTTGGTGTTCCACCCGTTGGGTTAGCTGTTGCTGTACCATTACTTTCACCAAAACATAATACATTAGTTTGAAGTGGAGCAACAATTAACTGAGAAGGTTGTGTAATGCTAAAACTTGTAATTGATTGACAGTTATTAGCATCGGTTACTGTTACGCTATGGTTGCCAACTGTTAAGCTATTTACAAATTGAGAAGTTTGCCAATTGTCCCATAAATATTCATAAGCAGGAGTTCCACCGCTTGGTGATATTGTGGCTGTCCCATTAATTTCGCCGTAACAAAAAATATTTGATGTACTAATAATTGCTGTTAAAGCTAATGGTTCGCTTATTGTTATGGTAGATGATGATGTGCATCCGTTTGCATCAGTAACTATTACGGTATAATTACCTGCCATTAACCCAGTTGCTGTTGCTGTTGCTTGACTATTACTCCATAAATAAGTGTAATTTGGCAATCCTCCATTTACATTTGCAATTGCAGAACCATTATTATCGCCATTGCATGAATCGTTAGATAAAACAGATGTTGTAACTGTTGGGTTATTTGCAATAGGAATAGTTACTGAGTTTGTAGCAGTACAACCATTTGCATCAGTAATAGTAATTGTGTAATTGCCTAATGATAAGTTTATTGCAGTATTATTTGTTTGACCATCGCTCCATAAATAACTAAAAGGGGCAGTTCCACCATTTGGAGATGCAGTTGCTGTTCCGTTATTTATTGTGCAACCCGTTGAATATCCAATAATTGTAACCAATGGGGAGGCAGTTACAGAAATATTTGCTGATGTGCTGGCTATGCAACCGTTTGAATCTGTTACGGTTACAAAATAAGTTCCAGTTGTAAGTCCAATTGCTGTTTGGGTCGATTGCCCATCACTCCATAAGTATGTATAACCTGGACTTCCTCCACTAACATTTGCTGTTGCAGTTCCGTTTGATATTGTACAACCTGTTGGAGTTGTAGAAGTGGTAATTGAAGGTGCATTTGTTCCGGTAACAGTGGCTGTTGAAGTTGCTGTACAACCATTTGAATCAGTTACAGTTACGCCGTAAGTGCCTGCAGATAAATTAGATATTGCTTGTGTTGATTGTGAATTACTCCACGAAAATGTATAACCGCTACCAGAGCCTCCTGTTGGATTTGCTGTTGCAGTACCATTAGCAATAGTACAACCTGCATTTGTTGTTGAAGTTGTTACCGTTGGATTATTGTTTGTGTTTGTCGAAATTGAATTTGTGCCAGTACAACCGTTTCCGTCTGTTACTGTTATTGAATATGTACCAGCTGAATTTACAGTTGTTGTTTCAGTTAAACTTCCAGTTGACCAGCTATATGCCGAATATCCAGTTCCCGCATCTAAGGTTAAATTTGTGCCTTGACAAAATGTGGTTGGGCCATAAGGTGTAATAATGGGACTTGGGGGAGCGTTTACAGTAACTATTGCAGTACTTGAACCTGTTGTACAACCTGTTGTACTTGTTACTGAAACAGTATAAACTCCTGATGTAGTTGCTGTTATTGATTGGGTCGTAGCTCCATTTGACCAATTATATGCCGAATAACCTGTTCCAGCATCAAGATTAACACTTCCTCCAGGACAGAAAGTAGTTGGACCACTTGGTGTTATACTAGGAGTTATAACATCTGGCAGTACATAAGTGAATACTAACTCTGCTCTATTTATACACATTGCTGTACTTGCACAAATTTGTAGAGTGTTATTGCCCCCATAAATATATCCTTGCATTCCACATGGATAATTACCTGTTGTAGAGGTTGTTAAAACACAAGGACTGCTTGAACACAAACAACCACTTGTACCATCGTATGAAACTGGAACTGCAAAACCATTAATTGAGCCACTTAATGCGGCACCATAACAGCTTGCTGTCCAATAATTTACAGTGATATTTGTTACTACGTATCCTGCAGGAATTGGATCAAAAAATGTTCTTGAATCGCATGCTGCAGATGTGCCAATATATCCACCTGATGGGGCTGGGGGATTATTTATGCACCAATAGTCTTGACCGCAAACTGCACAACCACCAGCTGCCAAACCACCTGTATACGGGACTGTTACTGTAGCTTGAGAAAATACAGTAATTGAATTAATAAGCAAAATTACTGAAGTTGCAATAACTAAGTAAATTCTTTTCATATCGTAAAAATTTAATTATAAGCGATTTGTGAAAATAAAGACATGGAAAAATGTAGAATTTATTTCAATGCAATTTATAACTTATTATTAATAAAAAAAAATGTTTTTAAATTAAAAAAAAATGTAGTTTTGAGTGATAAATGAAAAGCCAAAATTATATTAGAAATCTTTTTTCAAAAGAAAGAATATTGTTATTTGCTATTCTTGTAGCAACATTTATATCTTATTTTCAAATAGTAAATTACGAATTTATTAAATGGGATGATGATACACAAATTACAGAAAATAAAAACGTAAAAAATTTCGATTTACAAAGTGTTAATTATAATTTACATCAAGAGCGATATACTTTTATTACATTAACTACATTTTCTGCAGTTTATAGTATTTGGGGTAATAATCCCATTCCTTTTCATTTGTTAAGTTTAATTTTTCATTTGTTAAATATAATTATTGTTTTTTTATTAGTAAAGAAATTGCTTAACAATATAAATGTTATTTTTTTAGTAACTATTTTGTTTGCACTTCATCCATTACGAGTTGAATCGGTTGCATGGATTTCTGAATTTAAAGATTTATTGTTTACTTTCTTTTCTTTAATAAGTTTTTTGTTGTATGTCAAATATTTGCAAACTTGCAAATTACGCTTCTTGTTTCTAACTTCACTTTTTGTTTTATTTAGCTCTTTTTCTAAAATTCAAGGATTATTTGTCCCTATCTCATTTTTATTATTTGATTTTTACTTTAATAGAAGATTTTCACTTTTTTTGATACTCGAAAAAATTTTGATGCTATTTGCTGTTTTCTTTGTATTTCAGGTAAAGACGTATATTATTTTAAGTTTAATTTTTATTGTTAGTTATGCTTTTAAAGCAAGGTTAAAAAAAATAAAACTTAACAATAAGCAATTAAAATATGTTCTTTTTGTATTTATATCAATTTTAGTGGCATATACATTATTTATTTTAATAATAAAGCTGGTTTATGGTCAAATGATAAAAATGCACAAAATTATTTTTCAATAATAGAAAGGTTTTTACTTGCTGGATATGCACTATGGTTTTATTTGTCGAACTTTATTTTACCTTTTAATTTAAATGCTGTTCACCCTTATCCAATACGATTAATAAACGGAAATTTACCAAGTGATTATAACTTCACTTTATTTGTTTTGTTAATTGTTATTTTACTGTCTGTTTTTATGTTAATAAAAAATAAAAAAATTCATCCATTGATTTTCTTTGGTTGGTTCTTTTTTCTTTTAAATATATCAATGGTTTTACATTTTATTCCAATTGAAGGAAGGCTTGTAGTGGCTGATAGATATACTTATTTAGCTTATTTTGGTTTGTTTGTGTTATCGGCATCGTTAACTGAAACATATTTAATGGTTTATTTAAAAAGATATAAAATTATATTATTTTTTATTTTGCTTATTGTTTTATCAATATATACTTATAATCGTTGTATGGTTTGGAAAAATACAAAAACATTGTTTTCAGATGTGATAAATAAAAATCCCAAAGTGTCATTTGCATATTTAAATCTTGCAACAATTTATTTAAATCAGCAAAATATTGATAGTGCTATGTTTTGTTATAACAATTCCATTAAATTTGATTCGATAGAACCAACTGCTTATTTTAACAGGGCTTTTGCTTTTGATATGATTGGAAAAAATGATAAAGCAATAAATGATTTTAATAAAGCGTTGAAATTAGATAAAAAAAATATTTACAAAGCGTTAATATATACATATATAGGCGAATCATATAGAAAAAGTGGTAATAATACTTTTGCTATTAAATATTATAATTTATCGTTAAAAGAAGATTCCTTGTTAGCTCTTGCGTATGATAATAGGGGTACTTATTTCCTAAATAATAATATGTTAGATAATGCAAAAAAAGATTTTTTAAAAGCAATTGAAATTGATAAATTTAATTTTTCAGCATTAAATAACTTTGGTTGGGTTTTAACTTTGCAAGGTAAATATATTGAAGCTTTAGAATATTATAACAAATCGCTAAATATTAATTCTAACTATGCTTTTGCATATAATAATAGAGGCTATACTGAATTTTATATGGGTAATATAACTTTTGCTATTTTCGATTATAATAAGGCAATACAATTAAATCCATATTTTACTCAAGCGTACTTAAATCGTGGATGGGCTTATGCATCGTTAAAAAATTACAAAGGTGCAATTGATGATTTTACTTTTGTTTTAAAAATCGAAAAAAATAATCAGCTTGCTCGAAATAATAGAGCTTATGCATATTTTTATACAAATGACTATAAAAGCGCAGCCGAAGATTTTAAAACTAATGTTGATAATTTCCCAAATTCTGCTTTGTCATGGCAAAATATAGCATGGTACCATTTGCAAGTTAAAGATTATGAAAATTCTATTTCGGAGTTTAATAAATCAATTGAATTAGATAACACACTTATAAATTCTTATATAAATATTGGTTGGATTTGGTTAGAAAAAAATAATTATAAAAATTCCGAAAATTATTTCAAAAAAGCTCTCGTAATAAATCCACAAAATATTGATGCTTTATATTTTTTAGGCGAAGTTTATAGAAAAAGCAATAAAAATGATTTAGCCTGTGATTATTACAATAAATCATCAGAACTAGGCAATAATCAGGCAAAACAAGCAATCGAAAAATATTGTAAAAAATAATTTGCTTTATAATGTCATTTCTAATTTGGCTTAAAAATTGTATTTTTACAATAATATTTAATTAAAAATTTTGCTTAAAATATTTAAACGTACAACTGAGTCAGACGACGAGTTAATTGAGCTATATCGCCGTACACATAACTCAGAGGTTGTTGGACGCTTGTTTGAAAGATACGCTACGTTTGCTTTTGCAATTTGCATGAAATATATAAAAGACAAAGAAATTTGTCGCGATTTAACAATGCAAATTTTCGAGAAATTATTAGACCTTTTGCTTCGTTTCGAAATTAAATATTTTAAGTCGTGGTTTTATCAAATTGTTAAAAACCACTGTTTAATGTATCTAAGAACTGAAAAACAACAATCAAAAAATGCAAATAAGTTTCAATATGAGGTAAATTCTTTTATGGAAAATGAAAATGTTTTGCATCATGATGAAAAAGACGAAAAAGAAATTAATCTCGATAAATTACCCGAAGCAATGAAATCTCTTACCGAAAATCAGCGAATTTGCATAGAGCAATTTTATTTAAAAGAAAAAAGTTACATTGAAGTTTCCGAAATAACAGGATTTACTTTAAACGAGGTAAAAAGTTTTATACAAAATGGTAAACGAAATTTAAAAATTTATTTAACTTCGGTAC
>JAVHRJ010000282.1:0-3668 GCA_036171595.1 Bacteroidales bacterium | reverse complement strand
TCAGGGGTTGAGGCAGTAGGAATCCCCTGTCTTTAGGCAGGGGAGGATGTCAAAACTGACTATTTTGGTGAGGTAGATGTTGAATTATCATACAAAAAAGAAAAAGTAATAAAAAGAGTAAAAAATAAGAATAAAACACGTTATTAGTTGATTAAAATTCAGTTATAACTTATAATTAAAAACCTAATAAAATAAGGAAAATACAATGATTAATTCAGTTGATATTAAAATTGAAGGTGAACCGTTGGTTTATGGTACTGAACATGCTGCTGCTGGGGATTTGAAGTGTAATGAAAATTTTACTTTGTATCCAAGCGAAAAACGTATTATTAAAACTGGAGTAAAAATGGCTATTCCAGTCGGTTTGTGCGGCTTGTTGTTGCCTCGTTCTGGTTTTTCGAATAAGTTTGATGTGGCAATTGCAAATTCTCCTGGTTTGATTGATTCTGATTACCGTGGGGAAATTGGTATCATTGTTCGTAATCGCGGCAATGAGCCAGTGAAATTTAATGTTGGCGATCGCATTGCTCAATTGATTATTACCGTTTACTACCGTGCCAATTTTATTCAGGTTAATTCTCTGGATGAAACTGTGCGTGGCGAAGGCGGATTTGGTAGTACTGGTAAATAAACTTAATCAACCTGCAAATTGCGGGTTGATTTTTTAACTTTAAGGATTAAAAATGTTTAAAAATATCACGGCTTATCGTATGAATAGTTTCCCATTCAATAAGGATACTTTGAATGGGAAACTTGAAACACTTCAGTTTAATGAAGTAGGTTCGATGCAAATGACATCGGTTGGCTTTTCACCTGTTGTGCATGATTTTGTACATCAAATTAAAGATGATGGTTTCCTTATCCAATTTACTATTGGAAAAAAGATTTTGCCTGCGGCAGTTGTTAAGGAATTCATGAAAGAAAAGATTTCTTCTTTTATAGAGCAACAAGGTCGTAAGCCAAAAGGATTTGAGAAGAAGGAAATGAAAGAAGCTGTATTAGCTTATTGTATGCCGAAAGCATTTAGTGTTCCTAAACATACATTAGCTTGGTTTGATATTAAAAATAAGTTGTTTATCGTCAATTCTTGTAGTAAATCAGTCGTTGGTTTGTTAATTTCTGCTTTATTTAAAGCAACCGGAACTGATATTGAATTAATTCCAATTCAGACTAAAAATTCTCCCGTTAATGTTATGACAAAGTGGTTGATCAATGATGATGTGCCTGGAATCTTTACGGTTGATAGCGATTGCTTGCTGAAAAATGTCGAAAAGAAATCATCACTTCGTTTTTCGCAAACACCTGTGCAAGACGAAAGCGTATTGACTCATGTTAATGAAGGTCAACTACCTAATGAATTAGGGATGACTTGGAATAGTCGTGTTTCATTCACATTAAGTGCGGATATGTCAATAAAAAAGATAAACCTGTTTGATATTGTCAATGAAAGCAAAGATATTCCAGATGATGAAATTCATTCTTTGGAAATAGATGTTCTTATGGAAATGCATGAATTGACACAAATAATTCATGATTTAATTGATGTTATGGGTGGGGAAATGGATATTAAAGTTTAATTTTAATTTTAATATCCAAATAAAGCACCTGAAATTATCAGGTGCTTTATGTTATCATGCATAATTATTTAAAAAAATATTTTGTGCATGAATGAATTTGCATCTACTTTCTTTATTGTTTTTTCTTTATTTACAACTCAAGTAAGCGATATTCACCTATCTGAAGGATTTACAAAATTTTTAAATTCAAAAAATTTAATATCATCTTCATCTGATATTAATGAATGGCGTAAGCATCAAGCTAAATTGTTAAAATTAAAAAATTCAGTTAATGATAATTTAATCATTGGCGAAGTAAATGAATTTTGGAATAATAAAGATTATATATCTGATATTAATCATTATGGAGTTATAGATTATTGGGCAAAACCTATTGAAATGATAATAAGCGGAGGAGGGGATTGTGAGGATTATGTATTTGGAAAATATTTTGATTTAATTGAATTAGGTTTTAATCCAGAAAAATTTCAAATATTAACCACAAAAATTTCTTCTGATAGTACTCAAAAACATATGGTTTTAGTTTATTTAAATAACGACAATTATTATATTTTAGATAATGTAAATAAATATATTAAAACTATTTCTGAACGTTATGATTTATATCCAGATTATAGTTTTAATGATTCTGGGACTTATTTGTGGCTATATAAAAAACCATTAAAAACAAGTGAATCTCCTGTAAAATGGATGAATTTTAGTAACAATGTAAAAAAAGAATTTAATAGTTTTTTTAATCCAACACAACTTGCTTTGAATGAAAAATAACCGCCATATGGCGGTTATTGGTGTTAATGTCCGAATTCTTCAAAATCCTCATCCATATCATCATTTAATACTTCAAAATTATCACCTTCTTTAAATGATTTTCTACATACTAAATAACCATTGTTTGATAAAATTGAAAATCCTGATTTAATAATTGATTTTCCGTTGCAATTAAGCATTGTCCAAATACGATTTGGATATTTTAATGCAATAATATTAACATATTCAATTTCAGCTTTAGTACTCATCAATACACCTTGATTACTAAAATTTAAATCAGGTTTAAATTCTTCACAGAATTGATCCCATAAAATTGTTATAGGTTGTTTCATTTTAATTTCCTTGGCTATCATTCAACCTGAATAAGAGTGTCATCTGGGCATGGTATTTCGGTAATAATATATCCACATCTATTAATGAAGTGGAATCCAGAACAAATAATTAAAACTCCATCAGCTTCAACTACTGTCCAAACACAGCTAGGTAATTCTTTTAGAATTTCTTTGACATATTCAAATTCTATACCGTATGTTCCAAACATACATCCGTTATATGCCGGATAAATAGCTAGGCTATTTTTAATCGGTTTGTAAGTTGTTCTAAAAAACTTATTAGTGATTTTTTTGAATTTCATTTTATTTCCTTATTTTATAAACATTGTTTCAGAAATAAATATCATTAAACAATATTTAGATATATTTTTGTATAAGCAATAAAATCATCCAATGTTTTAATAATAGCAACCAAGTAACCAGACTCTTTTAACATAGCGAGCCACTCATCCTGCTCTGCGGTTGTTACCCCGATAGGAGATTTTAATTCTAATGCTAACCCAGCCCAATTCCCATTTCTAATAGGTAACATTAAATCTGGAACACCTGGTTTAGTTCCTAATGCTTTAAGTTTACCTGCTTCACCTTTAGGTCGTTTTCCACCATTAGGGACATGAAACATATATTTAAGCAACGGATACTTTACACAATGCAAATTACGCCACTCAATACATGCTCGTTGTAAATCCTCTTCAGGTGATTTACGCTTAACTTTTTTTACGGGCGATAAAGTAGTATTTAATTTAATAAAATCACGATATGCGGATGTAGTCATTCTTAATTTTTCTTCCATTTTTATATTGTATATTATTTTTATATTTAAATCAATAAATTTATATATTTATGATTGTTTTGTCTAGGACAAGTGTCACAGCCTAAAAATTTTTGGAGAGAAAAATGAAATTAATTTATCATTTTTAAACGAAAAACACTGTCATTCAGATCGCAAGACCGCAAGACCGCAAGGGTCTTCCCACGAAGCTACGGAGCT
>JAVHRJ010000281.1:4175-17371 GCA_036171595.1 Bacteroidales bacterium | reverse complement strand
ATCTTTATCTAATATTTTCTTATCTTTATTAAGATCTTTAATATCAATATCATTAAGAGCAGTTAAACACTGGTAAAAAAGAATATTTTTTTTAGAAATGGAATCATTTTTAAAATCTACTTTTTTATTTTTTTCTTTATTTTTAAAATGAATTTTTCTTATTTGATCGTCCTTTATAAGCTTACTCAAAACGTGGCTACCAATATTATGGCTCATGTTACGTGCAATAACTTGTGAGATGGCAGAACGTGTAGCTTCTAACTCAAGTAAATGTTTATTTAACGCAATTAAATAATTACTTTTATACAAACTGTATAATGCTTTGGCTATTTTATTTTGATTCTCTTCTATTTTTGCTATACCTAAAACTTTAATTGTATTATTTGGGGCAATATCATCATTGGTATCATTTGAAATGGGTTTTTCTAAATCAGTCACACTATTGCTTATCATAAAATATTCGAATATTTTATCTATTAAGTGCGGATAATTATATAATATGCTTTTCACCCATTTATAGGCAACGGCTTTATTCCAACTTACATCAATAATAAATTTATTATCAACGTCCTCAATCTTTTCAAATTTGTAATTGAAATTTTTATCTATTATGCAATTAGGGCTATCATAATAGACAGGCAGGTAGTTAGAGGGCAAATAATAATTAGGACTAAGACTAAATGATTTAATCTTTTTTAATAAAAAAGAAGTTTTAATTGTATAATAGATATATTCTTTTTTATCAAGCTTTTTTATCTTATTTTTAATTTCTTGAGTTACAATATCATTTTCCATTTTATGATATGCAATTGAATTTTTATCAAAAACATTTTCGTGACTACTAATTATTTCTTTCTCATTAAAAATTTTATTCCAAACATCTTGTTCTGAATCTGATAAGAAATATACTTCAAGTTTGACCTCTTTTGCTGTATTGCCATCCCCATTTTTAGGCTTTATTATTAGGTTTTTTTCAATTTTTTTAAAATCTAAATCACTAAAATATTTAAATGGACTATCCTCAGGATAACGGTCTTCACCATTATAAAAACTTTGAAAAATTAATTCAAAACCCAGTCGTTGTAAAGTTTTATAATTAATTACAATATCATTTGGCGAACTAATAATCCCATTTTCTTTTATATATACTAATGGGTAGCCGCCAGATATTATATTTACTAATTTTAAATAACTAAACTTAGCTTGTTCAAGTCCTTTTTTGAATTCCTTTATATATTTGGATTCACTTGGTATTAAAAGTAGTTCATGGGCTTTTTGGTTACTTTTTATACAGATAATTTCATTGTGTAATGCCACAAATTCTTTGCAATCAGCAATTTTATTTTCTTCAATATTTTCATTACCAAAAAAAGCAACAAGTCCTTTTAATGTTTTTTTATTATCATCATTATCATCATAAAAAGGTAACATTAATGATTTTTCTTGTACTATTTTTAAATCACCTATAGTAAAAACGCCGCGTGGATCATTATATGTATTTTTAACATAGATATGATCCTTATTTGTTACTTTCAAATCATAAAATGCTTGGCTATACATACCATGACCCATTTCTAGATTATATTGAACATCATCAGGTTCTCGACAAAGAGTTATAAGGTTATTTTCATATTCACTAAAAAATAAAATCCAATAGCCTTTAAATCCATTTTTGCCGCTAAATTGTTTTATAGTGTTTTCGAAATTTTCATTTTCCATAATTATCAATTTAAAATAAGAGTAATTAGTGAAATTTTGTATTTAACTATCTATCAAATTTATTCAAATTAAATTTAATAGCTTCAATTTTATCTATTTCAGTCATTTCAGGAGTAAAAGGTTTAATCCATTGCGTTGTATTTCCTTTTATTGAACAAATTTTTAGAAAATAATAACTAGCTAAATCTCTTATATTATCTGAATGTGTTAAACGCGTTGGTAAAGCAGTAAAATCTAAGCTTTGAAAAAGGATTGGATTTTCTAAAAGGACGTTTATATTCCCTTTGTTTTCATTTGTAAACCAGCCTTCATTTCCAGGAATAAATCCTTTTGATATATGTGGTCGTGGTACTGCCTCAAATTTCTCTACCATAGAAAGTGTGAATTCATAAGCAGCTTTTAGACTAGCTTCAGTATCTATACCATCGTGCCCAAAAACCATAAGTAACTCAGGAATAATATTATATTTTATTTTAGCTAATTTAATGGCATTAATACATTTATCTTCGGAATTAGATCCTTTATTAATTTTTTTCCAAACCATAGGTGTCATACCGTCTACACCAAAACCAACCGAATAAAATCCAACATTTACAAGTTTTTGAATAATTTCGGGTGATTTTTTATCAACATTTAAAAAAGATGCAACTGTAGATAATCCCCTTAAATTTAATTTAAATTTACTATATTTTTCCAATAATGTTTGACAGATATTAGTGAATTCAGTAAGCATAAGAGGTGATTGAAAAACATCTAAATTTGACATGTAAATTTGAAAAGAATTTATGTTTAGTCTTAAAGCTCTATTTATCAAATAATCTAAATCTTTTTCAATAATGTCTAAGTTCCTATAAACCTCTTTAATACGAATTAATTTCCCTGATATAGGATCAGTCTTTGTTCTAACCGCTGAACAAAAGGAACAGTTATATTTACATCCCTGCGAAATATTTAATGAAAATTCACGTGTTAAATATTCAAACATAATGTTGTTTGAAATTTTTTCATACATTGGTATTAATGATGTTTCTTCGGTTTTAGGTAAACATTTTAAATCAAAATTTAAATGCTTGCTTAAAATTAAATCATCATTACCATTGTAAACATTCTTTCCAAATAATTTGTTAAATTCATTAGAAAGTAAACCTGAAACAACTTGACCACCTAAAAAATATTTTGTCTGATTATCTAATGAGTCTTTATAGTTATGAAGCATTTCAGTTGCTTTCCAAATGTAAGGTGGTCCAAGCAAACTTAAGCCAATATTCGAGCAGTTTATTTGTGTTGGCTTGATGTTTTCATCATTAAATTCAACCTCAACACCTGCTTTTAAAAGCCTAGCACCTGCTGTCAAAATAGAGCCAGGCAAATAAACATGTCCAAATCCATTATTTTCGGCAAAAATGTGTCGAGGTTGTATTAATTGTATTTTCATAACAAATAAATTACTTTTTTTAAATCACATATATAATGTAGAAAGTCTATTTTATTTTTAATTATTTAATTCTGGTATATTTTCCGTCATTATAGAGATAGAGACCAAAAGGTTTATTAACTTCACCAAATGAATCAAATTTGTACTTTCCACAAATTCCTTCATATTCTACCTTGTATAATTCATTTTTAATAGCCTCTCCGGTAATAATATCTTTTATTGATTTAATGGCTTTATTTACTATCATGACGGCATCATAAGAGTATGCAGAATATATATCAGGTTGCATTTGGTATTTTGCTACAAAGTTTTTATCAAAATTTCGATATTTTATATTTGTTGTATCTTCAATTGACATAAATGAGCAAATATATCCGTTGGCTGTTTTACCAGCTATCTTTGTCATATCTTCAGCTCCATAGCCTCCATCACCAGTTATAATTGGAGTATTTACACCTCGTTCACGTAATTGTCTAATCAACATAGCTATTCCCCAAACTGTTCCAGGTATGAAAATAATTTCTACATTAGATTTAGATATTTTATCAATAATAGTTTTAAAATCAGTTTGTTTTTCTTCGTATGGTAAGCTATATATAATTTTTCCTCCTTGGTTTAAAAAATAATTCTGGAAAACATGTTTCATATTAACTCCATACTCATTGTTTTCATATAAAACACCAACACTTTTCGCATGAATATCTTGTATTACATAGTCAGCAAGGGTCATTGCTTGTGTTGAATTAGCAGGTACATTTCTAAAAAAAAAGTCACCTGCATATTTTAATGTATCGGCGGTAGAAATTGAAGAAAATAATACAACTTTACTTTCATTAGCAATAGGGGCTAATATTTGAGATGTTCCAGATTTAGCAGCACCTAATATTATTGGAACGTTCTTAACATCTTTTAAAAAAACAAAGGCATTAGTAGCTTCTCTATTATTTCCTTTATCATCTTGAAATATAGCAGAATATTGAATATTCGTTTTTTCAAGGTCTTCAATTGCCAAATTAATACCTCTTTGCATTGCTATTCCAAAACGGGAAAACTCTCCTGATAAAGGAGCAATTACCCCAATTTTTATGGCATCTTTATCTTTGATTTGATTTTTACAACCTGTAAGGCTAAAAATTGCCAGCGTTACTAATACTAATTTTTTAATAATTGTTCTCATAATGTTTGTTTTTAAATTTTATGATTTGTGTTGCTAATTTATTTATAATTTCAGTTTTATGTTCTATAAAGATAACCGTTCTTTTGTTTTCCTCGTTTTTCTGTAAATATTCCTGAATTTTTGAAACGAAAAAGTCTGTTTTTTTAGTATCAAGACCTGAAGTTGGCTCATCAAGCAGCCATAAATCAGCCTCTTGAGCAAGCAACATAGCCAAGGCCAATTGTTGCCTTTGGCCGCCACTTAATAATCCGGCAGCTTTTTTTAGCCATTTTCCTATGTCAGGTAAATCAGTAATGACCTTATCAATTTTTATGTTCTTTTGTCTTTCAGACATCCCATTTAAAGAAAGTATAAGGTTTTCTTTTACAGATAATAGCGAAAAAATGGTGCTTTTTTGCATAAAATAGGCAATGCCCATGTTTTTTATTTTTTCTGGGGTTTTACCAATAAGCGATTCTCCTTTATAAATAATACTACCTTTATTTATCATGCATAATTGGTAAATAGCTTTTAATAAGGTGCTTTTGCCACAGCCATTAGGTCCTGTTATAGCAACAACATCACCAGTATTTACTTGAAGATTGAAATTTTCAACAATAGGTTTACCGCCATATCCACAGGATAGGTTTTGAATGTCGAGAATGATATTTGGGGTTGATGGTTTCATAATCTTAACAGTCTAGTTTACTTATTTTACCTTGCTTCATTTCTAAAATTATATCCGCAATATCTGTAATTGCAGCTTTATTATGCTCAATAATTAAGAGTGTAATCCCTTGTTTTTTTATTAAAACGAGTATGTTTTTTAAATGGCTAATCATAGTTTCATTAATACCGGCAAATGGCTCATCAAGCAATAAAAGCTGAGCATCGTTCATAAGTAAACTGCCAAGAGATAAAAGTTTTTTTTCACCGATACTTAATTCATAAGTTTTCATATCCCATTTTTCTGATAATGAAAATTGTTCAAGTATTTTATAAGCTTTTAGGCTGTCTATTTTAATTTCGTTTCTAATGGCATCAGGATTTACAATATAGTTATAAAAATGATGCCCTTTCTGATTTTTACTAGCTGCCAAGAGGTTGTCAAAAACAGTTAAATCGGAAAAAATACGTGGTGTTTGAAATAGGCGGCCAATACCCAACCGAGCTCTTTTCAGCACACTTTTTTGTGTAATATCAATACCTCTGTAAAAAATATTTCCGCTATCAGGTTTTTCAAAACCACTGAGCAGATTAAACAAACTTGATTTTCCAGCGCCATTATCGCCAAAAATTCCAGTAATGGTTCCGGTAGGAATAGTCATACTCATATCATCAACAGCCACGATGCCATCGAAATGCTTGCTTATGTGTTGTATGTTGAGTATGGTTTCCATTAGCCGCGTATTTCAAATTTACCAAAGAGTCCGTTTGGTTTAAACCTGACTATAAGAATTAGTATTAAAGCATAGATAATCATCCGAGCGTTGGCGGCTATAGCATCTGGCATATTTACAAATCGCAAAACCTCTGGCAATAAAACATAGATTACGGCTCCAGAAACAGGACCGAGAATATTGCCCGTTCCGCCTACAAGAATGATAGTCAGAATTAAAATAGATTCATCCAAAGTAAAGCTGGTTGGGTCAATATAACTCATATAGGTAGCGTACAAAGTCCCAGCAATGGTGGCAAAAATAACCGTGATAGAAATACTCACAAATTTAAAATAGGCAGGTCGTTTGCCAAGTACAGTAAGCCAAACTTCATCATCGCGGGTACATTCAAACATACGACACAATGGGGTTTTTGCAAATTTCCAGAAAAAGAAAATGGTTAGGACTGTAAAAATCAAAGTCAATATGAAAAATTGTAGTGGTGTATTAAAAACGAAACCAGCAACTTCAGGTTTTGGGATGCCTGATATGCCAAAAGGGCCTCGGGTTAATTTTTGCCAGTTGTAAACAACCCCAAAAAAAACAATTTGTAAAGCAATTGTAGCCAAAGTAAAATAGAGATTACGAAGCCTACCTGCAAGCCATGTTGTAATGGTGGCATTGAGTAATACATTTAATATAATAGCCAAAAGCAAAGCTATAAAAAAATTTAAACCATAATCCACCATCAATATTGTAGTGAGATAAGCTCCTGTACCATAAAATGCTGCTTGGCATAATGAAAGTAAGCCTGTAAATCCTGTTTTTAAATTAAGCGAAAGTGACAGAATAATATAAATCTGTAGAATTATTAATAGGTGTATAACATAGTTCATTTTTCGTCTGTTCTAATATTGAATTGTAATATGCCTTCAGTTTTCCATAACAACACAATTATCAAGATGGCAAAAGTTACCGTATCTTTCCATTGTGCAGATAAAAAATATTCTGTAAAATTTTGGAGGATAGCCAGAAAAATGGAGGCTATTATGGTTCCATACAAAGATATAGAACCTCCAATAATAACGACAACGGCAGCGCTTAGCGTAATTGCCATTCCTGTATATGGGTCAATACCAGTATCGTATGCTTTCAACAAAGCGGCTACTACAGCCAATAATGAGCCAATACCAAATACCAAATACCGTACTTTCTGTATTTTAATGCCAACCACACTAGCTAAAATTGGATTATCAGCTATCGCTCTAATTTTTAAGCCAAGTCCGGAACGATTCATAAAAATAACAAACAAAATAATAAAAGGCACAGAAATAACTGTCTGAATTAATTGAGGTTTGGTAATCACATATTGCCCAATAAAAATGCTTTTTGAAATAGTATTGCTCAATATTTTGGTTTCGTTACCAAAAAGTAGGGCAATGATGTTGATTAGTATAATATAGACACCTAGCGAGCTAATCAAAGCAATATTCTGATTGTTTGATTTCTTACTTAAAGGCTTATAAACCGACCATTCAATAAAAACACCGAGAATAAAAGCGAAAATTAATGAAAGGATTGTGCTTGAGATCATACCCACAAATGGGTTTATCCAATAATAAAAATAGACACCCGCAACGTAAATTCCCCCGTGTGCCAAATGAAAGATTTTAGTAGCTGAGAAAATCACGTGAAAACCTAAAGCTACCAGAGCAAGAAGTAATCCATTGATTAAACTGTTAAATAAAATCTGAATTATCATTTTAATAAAATAAAGTGCAAATTACGATTTTGAATAGTTTTCCCAAGTTTTCCCAGAAATTATAATCTTGGTGAATAAAATATGCTAATACAAACAAATATAAACTGATTTTATATGCCCTAAGATATTTATAAACGCGTATTTGTCTTATAGAATATAATTTTAAAACCAATTAGATCGTTGAAGCATATTAATAAAAGAGGGAAGTGTTTTTAAAAATATAGCATAACTCAATAAAATTGTTACGTAATTAGGTGATTTTTAGTTAAATTTGATTTTTAATAGACACTAATATTTATAATTACTAATCAAATTCCTTTTGAAAACTGAGATTTTGCTATATTCATTAAATAAAAAACGTTTATTAACGATATCAGAAATTTGGAATCTTTTTAAAATTAATAATTATAGTTATTATCATATAAGTTCATTCTTGCCTAAATCCTATTGGCAAAAAAGAGGGCTAAATTTACTTTTAAATAATAGATCGATTGCCTATATACAATTACCTGAATCTTATGAAGGATCAGAGTTGCCAGAAACCAATGAAGAAGATTTTTTAAAATGTTTTAACCCAATTAAAATTGCAACAGAACTCTTTAAAGCTAGAGCAGAATGGTTACCATTTTATATAAAACAAGAATTTGGAGTAGAATTGCCAAAATCTCAAAATCCATTTGTGCAAAAAGAATGCTTCATCAAAATCATAAAAAAAAAGTTTTCTATTCTAAATCATAGTTCTAAAAATGATATAGCAGCTCAATTTCAAATGCCTATGAGAACTATTTTAATAAGTTTAAAACAATTTCCAGATAAACTTGAAAAAGTGAAAGAAATGCTTAAAAAATTACAGTCAGATTTTTTTAATAATTATGAGGTTGCTCAACTTTTATTTCTTCTTGATGGGTATTTAAAACAGTTTGATAATGAAATAGATACTGTTTCAATTAAGTTTATGAATTTCAATAATTCACTTATTAACTGTAAAGAAATAACCTTAAATTATTTTGATAAGGAGATTCTAAATAATAACTTGCAGGTACTTGAAGAATTAAATATTAATTTTATTGCTATGAAAAATGACTAAACTGAATGATTCTACCAAAAAATGTATACTCTATATAGATGATCAGTCGGAAATTCTAATGGGCACACTCAAATTATTCGAAGATGATTATCACTACACGCTTTTTGCTGAAAAATCAATACAAGATGGTCTAGAACTTCTTGATGAATACTATGGTGTTATTGATGCAATTATTTTAGATCTTCTGTTTCCGGGAGATAAATTACAAGGAGAAGATGGTTTGCTAATGGTTAAAAAAAAATATCCTTTTATTCCTGTTTTCATTTTAACTGGCACTAATAATCACGATGAAGAAGAACAATCCAAAGAATGTTTGAGCAATGGTGCCGTTAATTATTATCACAAAGCTAATTTCGATATCAAAACATTTCTATTACAAATAGACCAGGCTATTGAGGATAATCAGAGAATAAAGCAATTAAGTCGTTTAAAAAACTATCAAAATATTGTTACAGAAGCGCCTCACTTAGAAATTATGAATGTTTATGACTCTGAGAATTTGATAGGCGTTTTTGCTTTTGAACTAGTCTCAGTGGTTGATACAAATGAATTGGAAGTTTACACAAAGTGGTGTTCCGAAGTACTACAAACATTATCAGTTGGTTTTGAAAACCTATCCATAACACAATTATTTCACAAGAGTGATGATAATCAAGGCATAAAAATATATTTATTATTTAGCATTAAAGAAGATACTAAAATAAAAATTACAAATTCTTTCGAAGCTGTTTTTTTTAATTTTTCATTGTTTTTTAATACAACATTAGAAATTCAACCGGCACAATTTACACCCATATTGGATGCTTCAAAATTGATAAAAATCGCGACCTTAGAAAGCGAATTTTCTAAGAAACTATTTTATTTATTTAAAAGGACATCTATTGAATTAAAACAATCTTATGAAGTTTCTGGGTTTGGAAAAAAAACAGCCAATCAAAACTTAATAGAAATACCAATATACTTTGTAACGAATTCATTTCAACTCGACTTGTTATTTCATCAAATGGAGGGATTGAATTCTGCGATTATCGCGACACATATTAAAAAAATAAAATTGACTTTTGAAGAAGTTAAAACACTTTTCTCAATAAAACAGCAACTAAAAGAACCTGAAAATTTATTGTATTTTGCTACTGTAAATAATTTGTTATCAAATCAAGAACAATTATTTCAGATAGAAACAATTTTTTATACCGAAGCTAAAAACGCAACAGCAGTTCTAAACAGAGTTAATGAATTGTTTTATGAAAACAATGCTGGCTTTATAAAAGTTGGCAAAAAAAATCAGATAGATAACCCTACAAAAGAGCCTTTTAAAAGATTCCCTTATTTATATACGCTTGAAACCGCTACCAATCTATTTATCATACCTAAGCTCAAGGAAGTGTCTCTTAGTGGATTTTCTCAAGTGCGAAAAAAAGAAATAGGCTTGCCTTACCAATCTAAAAATATAAAAGGGGTTTGTATTGGTGAAAAAGGAAATATAAAAATTCACCTAGATTTTAAACAATTTCAAAAACATACGTATATCATTGGTAAAACGGGTACGGGTAAAACAAGCATCCTCTATTCAATGCTAATGGATTGTTTGGCTAATGGAAAAGGGGTAGCGCTTATTGATCCACATGGTGATGTATTCGATACCGTTTTAAAAAACATTCCCGAAAATAGAAAAAATGATGTAATCATATTTGAACCAACCGATTTAAATAATAATTTTGGATTTAATATCTTAGAATATGACTTGAACTATCCTGAACAGCAATCGTTTATAGTTGATGAATTATTAAAAATGTTTTCAGAAATGTATGACATGAAAAATGCAGGCGGTCCAATGTTTGAAAATTATTTTAGAAATGCTGTTTACTTGGTGATGGAAACAGTTCCTAATGCCACACTTAATGATATTGGAAAAGTTTATGCTGATAGGGATTTTATGAATAGCTGTTTAGAAAAATGTAAAAATTCACGTATTTTAGAATTTTATAAAATGGCAATGCGCGCTCGTGGCGATCAAGATTTTGGTAATTTTGGTCCATACATAACAAGTAAATTAACCCGATTTACGGATAATTATTTCATAAATCGTATTATATGTGATGCCTCTAAAACTTTTGACTTTAGAAAAATGATTGATGAGGGTAAGATCTTTTTGGTGAAATTTAATAAAGGGAGATTGGGCTATGAAGCTGTAAATTTTATGGGGAGAATATTGTTTAATAGAATTATAATGTCAGCATATACTAGAAGTGATATTCCTGAAAATGAGCGTAAAGACTATTCTCTTTTTGTAGATGAATTTCAGAACTTCACCTCTAGTGATATTGTGTCTGCATTATCCGAAGCAAGAAAGTATCATTTACAACTAATCTTGGCAAATCAAACATTTGCACAATTACAAGAAAATGTTGCAAAGAATATTCTATCAAATGTAGGGAGTATTATTTCTGCTGCAGTATCACCATTTGACGCCAATATGATTGCCCCTTTTTTGGAACCGGAATTTAACCGTCAAGATATTATTCAATTAGATAATTTTAAATTTATTGCAAAAACCTATTACGATAATAAACGTGTAAGTCCTTTTGTGTTTAATTCAATTCCTTTTTAGTATGAAAATAGTTTTTTTATGGAATAAGTCATCTCTTAACTATATCAAATCTATTGAATTTGATAATAATGAAAAAAATATTATTACAGACAAAGTAGACTTTGATATTAAGAATTTGGAAAAGTCTGATTTTCTAAATATAGTTATTTTAGTAGAGCTTGATTGGTCCGGAAATCTATTTGGTGGTTACACGATGGCTCATAGGATAATAATGGAATGGGGAAATGATTCATTACCACCTAATATTCAGTTTGTGAGCTTTTTACCGCAACTAAGCTTATACAAAAATAATTATAATATTAATAAATTTTATTCAAAATCATTTACCCATTATCAATTGCCTTTAATTAAAAAAATTAGTGTTCAACACTATTCTATTTCAAAGTATCAATATTTAAAAAAATATGCATTAACTGAGTCAGGTATCTTGGATAAAATAAAGCACGATTTAGAAAAAGTAATTACTGATTCTAATCGAGATTTTGAAAAAGAAGATGAAGATTATTGTCAACAACTAAGGGGGGTTACAACAATCATTGGAGAAAAATTATTACACTTTATTGAAATCCAAACTGATAATAAGCAAGAGAAGTTGAAGACCATTTATACATTAATAGTAGAAAGGATTAGGGAGTTAAATGTGTTGAAAGGCAATATAGAAAAAACTTACGATGGGGTTAAGGAAAAAATATTGCTTTTAGAAGATAATATTAATTTTGGTGAAAAAATAAAATCAGCACTAAATCTTTATTTTGATGTTGATTATTATAACAATGGGGATGAAGCTATAGAAGCCATAAAAATTAATGCAATTAATTATCAGGCACTTGTTACAGATTTAGAATTATTAAATATTGATGGTAAAACTGACCAACATATACAAGGGATTGAAGTATTTGAATATGTTCAAAATTTCCATCCTCATATTGTGAAAAGAATAGTGTCTGGTTTACCCAGAAACGGAATTAATGAACTAGTTAATGTTGATATAAATGACATTCTTTATAAAAGCTTGATTGCATATTATGGGTTTACCGATGGATTTGAATCTTGGGTAGAAAAGCTCAAAAAGGACATAAAGTTACACAAGGAGCTTAAATACATGAAGGGACCAAATAATACATTTTGGAAAGATGTAGAGTATTCATTTGATAACTCAGGGAATAAAAAGGCAAAGGGCTCTGGATTTAAGCGATTCTATTATAATTTCAAAATTGAAGATAAAACTAATTTTGATGAAATGTGGATTCGTATTTATTCAAATGTTTGTAAGATTTTAGAAAATAAAGATGATATAAAAGTTAGCACAACATTTCCTAAAACAATTTCTGGACAAGATATACTTTCTAAAAAAGAAAAACAAAATACTATTGAATTATTAGAAAAAATTTTAACCCACAGATTATTATGGATTTCATTTTTTGACAATAATACTACCGTAATTTATAGAGATGACGATAATCCTGAATACAGTTTTAAACATAGACCATTTTGGGATAACAATCTCCCTGTAAAGCCAACAGCATTATTTACTTGGCTTGGATTTTCTTCAAATGCTGAAAACCCTAAAAATAAAGATGTTGTTAAAGATGATACTAAGTATGTTTCAATAAGGTTCAGTTATAATACTTTATTTTTAGAAGAAGAAAAATTTAGAGTCAAATATAATACCTTGTTAAAATCAAGAATTAGTGATTTTGCCATTAGATTTGAGGATCTTTGTAACTGTTCTTATTGGATTCTAAAAAAACTAAAAGAGAATTTGAATGAACTACATTATTCATTTGAAAATTATACAGATATCATTGAAGATGATATAATTGCCATACTCAATATTATTATCTATCAACACAAAACAATATCTGTACCTAATAAAAATGACATAAAAAACTTAATAATTGAGTATATGGAAAACGATGACTATGAAAAGACTCCTAAAAAGATTTATAATTTGATGGGAAATATAATTGATAAAAATATCTTAAATTAAAAAACAAATAAACCGAGGAAAACTGACTTTAAAATACTATTGTCATAACAAAAATCA
>JAVHRJ010000281.1:0-4075 GCA_036171595.1 Bacteroidales bacterium | reverse complement strand
ACATTTTTTAAGAGTATTCAATTACTTAAACAACAAAATTATGTGATTTTAAGTTATGCTTTAATCCTTTTTGTAATCTGTTTACCCGTTATCAAATACATAGTACTCCTATTTAATATAAATGGAATTTGCTTATTTGGAAAAACAATAGATGGTTTTCTAGTGCAACTCCAGAAATATGCAATGGTAGATGTTTTTGTAATTGCAATATTACTTATTGGTTCTAAATCAAATCCTATTTTTCAATTTAAAATTGAAATGGGAACTTATGCCCTATTGGCATCTGTTATACTATCTATTTTGCTATCACTAAGCATCCATAATAACAATAAGCTCATTATAGGAAAACTATAAAAAACTCAATATATTACAAATTTACACTATTAATAACCTTTAAATCTAATTATTATGAAAACTTCAGATTCAACAAACAGACAAATTAATCCTAACAATCAAAACAACAATACTGTGAATCAACAAGACAGTGATTACAAACAGGATGATACTTTCCAATTTGATTTTAAAGAAATGATAAATAGTGATATTGAAAAAAATGAACAATATCCAACTAAAGATTATCAAGTTTTTCAGGTGCCAAATACTCCCAGTCAAGTAACTGAGCAATCAAAGACTGCCGATTCGATGGTGGAACAACATAAAGCAATTGATAATCATTATCAAAAAGAATTTGGAAAAGAATATAGCTTATTAGAACAGCTTACCAACCGTTCTATGTACAAACAAGTTCAAGCCAATAAGCAAGAGTTATTTAAAGCCAGTGCTGATTATAGAATTAAGTTTTATAAAACAGTTTTAAATGGCCGTTTAGAAGCACTACAAGAAAAAACCAACACTGGTATTATGATGATTAAAGCGCATTATAGACAACAAGTAGCATCTTTTATGTTAACTAAAATGTATGACCTAGCAAAGGATGTTAAAGATCGTCAAATTCAGTTTATGCAATTACTGATGGAAAAACATGACTATGTACATCAATTAAAAAATTATCCAATTTTAAAGGATCAATACAGTAATTCAATTATTACTGAAGGTGAGCGCTATATGAAATTCCTAGACGGTTTGGTTTTAAGGTTTGAGCAAATCATTGATGAGCAAATATCGAGATTCGGCGATTCAAAATAAACAAAAGTACTTGGGAAAACTCAGTTTAACAGAAATTTAAACCAATTAATAATCATTAAAACTAACTATTATGGAAAATGTAAATAGTACTAAAGAACTTTTGATTAGAATAGCAGGGTACGATATTGATACAGCTAAAAGTTGTTCAACGGCAGAATTCAATAAACTGGCAATGCATGGAACCATAGTGCTAATCCCCTCAATTATTGGGTTTTTTACGATGTCCTATGCAATGATACTTTTTACAAAAAACACAACTATTGGTGTTTTCTCAGGTGTCATCTGGTCCATTATCATTCTTTTACTAGATAGAGCAATTTTAACGGCGGGTAATACTAATGGATCTATTAATATTGCAATGGTTACACGTTTTTTATTGGCTATGGCGATAGGTTTTACAGTAGCAGAACCAGCTGTATTATATATATTTAGAGATTCAATTGAACAAGCCTTCCATGATGATTATAGAGCTAGTAAAAAAATTGTTGAACGTGAGTTTCAACCTAAATTTCAAGCCATAAATCAACAATTACAATCGGCAAAAAGTGATTTAGATAGAAAGCAGAAAATTTATACTATTGAGATGGATGGGAAAGGTAGTGACAAAGGGGTTGGTAAAGGTGTTATTTTTGAACAAAAATATAAAGACTATTTAAAAGCAGAAAATGAATACAAAGATTTAAAAAAAGAATTAAAAATCACTTCTGATAAACTTAACACAAATTTTGAATCGGATATTTCTGGTATTCAAGCCGCAAAAGCAGTTGGGTTAGCAGGCAGAATTGACATGCTTCATAAAATAGATAGTCCTGCAATTACTATAGGTTCTTGGGCAATTAGAATTCTTCTATTTTTAATAGAATTGGTTCCTTTTATGATTAAATTAACTCCGGGCACAAGTGCAGGATATTGGGATTTTGTAGATGTAAAAAATGAAGATGTTTTTGAAACTTTCAAAGCAGGGGGTACATATAGAAAGGAACTATTTAAACAAAATGAGAAAACACTGAATGAAGAAAGACTTTTTAGATTACAAGAAAAAGCAGCTAATCAAGAAGCAGAACATTATCAGCGAAAAGCAAATCAAATGGCTAAAAATCAATTTAAAGCGGTTAATGATAAAATGGAATATACTTTTCAGGCATATAAAAAAGTAGAGGATGAAAAAGAGATGGGGAATTTTATTGCTAACCTTGATAAAATTTATAAAGATCTAGGAGTAAAAATGAATAATATTATTGACGATTCAAATATAAATTTTAATAAAAACTAATCATGAAGAAAATCGTAATTTTATCAATACTAATTGGTTTTGGCTATTATTATTTCCAAAATAAAAAATCTGATAATAGTTTAAGCGTAACAGAACTAATAAATTCTAACAGTAAACAAGAAAATGTAACGGTCACTGGTAAAGTAACTAATAACTTTAAACTCTTTTACGGAATTTATGAAATGACTGATATAAATACTGGAGAAAGCATCATGGTTTCTACAAATAAAGAATTACCAAAAATAGGTTCAATAATAACTAAAAAACTAATGAAAAAGGAAATGATGACGGTAAACGACAAAACTATATCGCTTTTTCACGAAATAGAATGAATTGGTGCTGTAAATTTATTTAGGCAACGAAAATATATATAAAACCTAAGTAAATAGCCAATTGCTGTTTAGGGCAAAAATTTAATTAAAATAATGATGAATACTAAAACAATAGAATTTGCCGGAATTATATGGGATATTAAGTCTGGCACCAGTCTTGGACCAGGTCCAAATAATTGGTCTAATAGTTCTGATAGTGTTTGGGTGGACTCAAATGGAAATCTTCATCTAAAAATAAAAAAAATTGGTAAAACTTGGCATTGTGCCGAAATAGTTGCCCAAAAGTCATTTGGTTATGGCGAATATAGGTTTTATGTTGCTAATAATGTTCAAAATTATGATCCAAACATCGTTGCTGCTTTATTTACGTATGAAAACGATAATAGAGAAATAGATATAGAGTTTTCTAAATGGGGTAAGTCTTATAATAATGATGGATGGTTTACAGTGCAACCCGAGCCATATAATAATAGCAACCAAAAGAGTTTTTCGTTAAACTTATCGGGTAATCATTCAACTCACAAATTTATATGGGCACCCAAAAATATTTTCTTTCAAAGTTACCACGGGCATTATCCAACAGTACCATCTTCAGATTTGCTAGTTAATGAATGGTCTTATACAGGTATAAATAATCCAAAAGTTGGCAATGAACGATTGCGTTTAAACCTTTGGCTTTTTGAAGGAAAGCCACCAATAAACCAGCAAGATGCAGAATTTATTATTAGTGCGGTTTATATGCCGCTAGTTACCATATAAATAAACCAATATTAAAATAACTGTCCTTTGGCCATAAATGAAACATTAATACAACACACACTTAAAGATTGATTATCAATACAAAGATTTAGTGATAAATTGGATTTTTCTATTGATATCATTGTTGTCCGATAAAAATTCATAAAAAATGATTAATCTCAATATAAATAGGGATTGACAAACAGTTCGCCCCGATGGGGCTTGTTTTCAATGTAAATCTATTTACTACAAACTGGTCGTCCCAATGGGACTAAAAAGCTCCGTTAGGAGCGAAATGTTTGTAGAAAAATACAAAAATACAGTTATTAAAGCCCCAGCTAGCCTATCCCGATTTTTCGGGAGGCGACCTATTTATTTTGGAAAATTTAACCGGACAATAATGAAAAGTAATCAATTTTTTATACAAACCACACGAAAAGTTTTGTACGGTAACAGGTGGATATTTCCCAGTAGGTATGTTAAATTTTATACGGTATGATTATGACTCGCACCAGCTTGAGACTTTTTAAACTAGGTTCTAGACCCTCTTTCTCCGCAATCAAACCTTCCAAGTCATTGATTTGTA
>JAVHRJ010000280.1:1525-3690 GCA_036171595.1 Bacteroidales bacterium | reverse complement strand
TTCAAACACAGTTAGAATCGTCAAAACATGGTAATAAATTAAGTAACATGGCTGAAGAAGGTACTAATAAAACTTGCTCGCGTTGTCATTCAGCTCAAGGTTATTTAGAAACATTAGTAACTGGTCAAGATACATCAGCTGCTGGTTTTGTTGGTGATTTTACTCTTACATGTGACGTATGCCATACTTTCCATGGAACTTTAGATGAAACCGATTTTCCTAACTATGCTTTAAGAAGTATAGCTCCTTTCAAAACTATTTTTAATACAAATGTTACCTTTAATTTTGGTGGAAGCAATGCATGTTTACGTTGTCATCAAAATCGTGCTAATACAAGCAATAAAATTGCTGGTGTAACTGTTAATCTTGATACTATCGCTGATGCAACTACAGTACAAATTACATCTCAACGTTACGGTGGACATCACGGACCACAAGGTCAGTTATTTGCTGGTGTTGGTATGGGATTATATGAAATTACTGGTACTGCTTCATACACAAACTCAACAAATCACTCAAGTTTAATTTGTGGCGATTGCCATGTATTAAGTACAGCCGACAATACAAATAAAACAGGTGGACACTATTATAAATTAGCAGAACGCAACGAAACAACTCATGCTACTGTTGCTGGAACCGAAAATGTTTCGAAATGTGTAACTTGTCATGCTGGTACTACAAATCATAATATTAATAATGTACAATCAGATGTTAAGGCATTATTGCTAGCTATTGAAACAAAATTAATTGCTCAAGGAATGATGAAAAATAATGGTTTAGGCACAAATGGTTACGGTGGTGTAAATACAGATGGATACATACTTGGCGACAATGGTACAGGTAATGCATCTTCTACAAACCCAAGAACTGTAACAGCTAAACAAGCTAAAGCTATTTTTAACTTCAAATGTGTTTACGAAGATTATAGCTATGGTGTACATAATCCAAATTACATTAAAGCATTATTAACTAACGCAAACGCAGCACTTTAATTAATTTTTATATTTCTTAAAAAACCGTTCCAACATTTGGAACGGTTTTTTTTATTTGAAATGAAAAATAATTTAGAAACTTTTAAACCCAATAATTTCTCTTACTTCTTTTATTGTTTTTGATGCACTTTGTCTAGCTTTTTCGGCACCCATAGCAATTGTTCTCCTTAAATATTCGTTATTTGATTTAAGGTCTATAATTTTTTCGCGAATAGGAGTTGTAACTACGATAATATCTTCGGCTAATTGTTTTTTTAAATCGCCGTATCTTATTGTACAATCGTTATATTTTTCGGTAAAATAATTTACAGTTTCAGTTGTTGAAACAACTTTTAAAAGTGTAAAAAGATTTTTTACTGACTCAACCATTTCTTGATTTGGAACGGTAGGCCCAGCATCTGTTACTGCTTTCATTACTTTTTTTCGAATAACTTCAGGTTCATCGGCTAAGTTGATTGCATTGCCTTCCGATTTTCCCATTTTTCCAGAGCCATCTAACCCTGGAATTTTAACTAAATCTTTTCCAAAGTTATAAGCGGTAGGTTCGGGAAAATATTCAACATTGTACATTCTGTTAAAACGAGCTGCAAAATTTCTTGTCATTTCCAAATGTTGTTCCTGATCTTTTCCTACAGGAACTTTTAATGCTCTGTGAATTAGAATATCGGCAGCCATTAAAACTGGGTAAGTAAGTAGCCCCGAATTTACGTTGTTTGGTTGTTGGCGTGCTTTATCTTTAAAAGTTGTACAACGTTCAAGTTCGCCTAAATATGCGTTCATATTTAACAACAAGTACAATTCTGGTATTTCGGGAATGTCTGATTGGCGATAAAGTGTACATTTTTCGGGGTTAATGCCGGCTGCAAGGTATTCTACTAAAACTTGTTTTGTGCTTTCTAATAAATTTTGAGGAGTAGGATGCGTAGTAAGTGAATGGTAATCGGCAATAAAGAAAAAACATTTATTTTCTTCTTGCATTTTTACAAAGTTTTGCATTGCACCAAAGTAGTTACCTAAGTGTAAATTTCCTGTTGAACGAATTCCGCTTAAAACAATTTCCATTTTTATATTTTTTGCAAAATTACAAAATAATATTTTGCTTTTTTGTTATTCTGAGTGATTAGTGAAGAATCTTGTCTGCAATATAGATTCCTCGTACACTCGGAATGACAA
>JAVHRJ010000280.1:0-1425 GCA_036171595.1 Bacteroidales bacterium | reverse complement strand
AATCTAATCTATAATACAGATTATTCGCTATTCAATAGTGAAAGCGCTCAGCTAAATTACTTTCACACTCGTTCAATCAATTTTGTTTTATTATTCGTCACTCTGAGGTTCTCGAAGAGTGACAGTAATTATGTGAATTTATAATTTTAATTCGCGTTTCTTTTTAAAAAATGCAGTAACAATTTCGCTACATTCTTTTTCTAAAACTCCGCTAACAATTTCGGTTGTTGGGTGATAAATATTATGTTTAATTAGCGATGCTCCACGTTTTAAATCTTTTGCGCCAAATACAATTTTTTGTAATCGACTCCAAAAGCAAGCTCCCGCACACATAACACAAGGCTCAAGTGTTACATATAAAGTGCATTTTTCTAGAAACTTACCACCAATAGCATTTTCGGCAGATGTAATTGCTTGCATTTCAGCATGTGCAGTAACGTCAGTAAGGGTTTCTGTTAAATTATGAGTACGTGCAATAATTTTATTATTACAAACAATTACAGCTCCAACGGGTACTTCATTTTCTTCTTCGGCTTTTTTTGCTTCTTTTAAAGCCTCGTGCATAAAATGCTCATCTGAAAATGGTAGTAAGCTGCTCATTATTAATAATTAATCTTATTTTGCAATTTGTTACTCAATAATCAACTTCTTTTTAAACACATCGAATTTTGTTTTAGCTTCAATAATATAAATGCCTTTAGAAAGGTTATTTGTATTAATTTTCATCATGCTATTACCGTTTATAATCTCAAAATTTTCTTTATAAACAAGCTCTCCGGTAATATTAAAAATTTGAATCGAAGCATTTCCTGAATAATTAGATTTAAGGAATAATATAAAATCTCCTTTGCTTGGATTAGGATAAGTAAAAAATGATAATTCTGAATTGACATTAATTTCAGGTGTTTTAACTTGAGTTCCGTAAGCAATAAAATAATGTGGATCAGCTTTGCCCATTAATGCATGATACGCTAATTTTCCTGTAACATCTTTTGCTTTTATGTAATAATATACAGTATCACCGGCATTTTGTGTAGGTATAGTTGCCTTATAGTTTAAATAACTAACATTTGCCATAGTTAGTGAATCCCATTGTCCTTGGTTAATTTTATAAATAACCATTGGATAATTTGTTGCAATATTATTATGGGCATACGAAACCACTTTTGCATTAATATCATAACCTGAAGGTGAATTTATATATCCAAAAAGTGGGAAATGTTCAATATACAACATTGCTCTATCGGCAATTTCATGAGTACGGCAATGTAAAGCATCGGTTCCGAACCATGCTGCGCCACCTGCGGCAATGTATCCTTTTACAATATAACCAGGCATTGCTTTTCTATAACATTGTAAAGCGGCAGTATCATGCACAGCAGAATAACCACCCAAAGGAACGTAAACCTTGTTGTTAAAAATAAA
>JAVHRJ010000279.1:0-3743 GCA_036171595.1 Bacteroidales bacterium | reverse complement strand
ATTTTTCGCGTAAGTCTAAAGCTTGAGTTGCAGCCATAAATTCAATCCCTAAAACACCATAAGCATTGTCTAAAATCTGAATATTTTTTATTGCAGTATTCATTCCCATTGATACAAAATCTTCCTGGTCTGCAGCAGCAGGAATAGATTGAATAGAAGCAGGTGCCGATAAAATTCGTTGTTCAACAATTTGCATATCGGCTGTATATTGACTTAGCATCATGCCCGAAAACATTCCTGCACCTTTTGTTAAAAATGGTGGTAAACCAACGCTTAATGCTGGATTATTCAATCTATTTAGCCTTCTTTCTGACAATACGCTGACCATTGTTACAGCAATGCCAATCATATCCATTGGTAACGAAACAGGCGTTCCTTGAAAATTAGCACCAGAAAGTTGGATGTTTTCATCAGGAAAGAAAATAGGATTATCGCCAACGCCATTAAGTTCAATTTCAACTTGCGAACGAGCATAAGCAAGAGCATCGTGAGCAGCACCAATAACTTGTGGTGTTGAACGCATGCTATAAGCATCTTGAACTTTTACTTTAATACGTTTTTCTAACAAATCGCCATCGGTAGCAATTTTTCGAATAGAAGCAGCACTACGCATTGCACCTTTAAAACCGCGTACTTCGTGTATTTTATGATTGTATGGACCAAAATTAGCTTTTAGTGCTTCGAGCGACATTGTACAAGCTATTTCGGCTTGTTTAAGCCAATTATTAACATCGTGCAAATAAATTGCACTCATACCAGTTAAAACATTAGCCCCATTAATTGTTGCTAAACCATCACGAGCCATTAGTCCAGGAATAGGAATACCTGCTTTTTCTAATGCTTCTTTTCCAGTAAGATATTCCCCTTTATAATATGCATTCCCCTCGCCCATCATTAAAAGTGCAATTTGCGACATAGGAGCTAAATCGCCACAGGCACCTACAGAACCTTTTTTACAAACAAAAGGAGTTACACCTTTATTTAACATCTCAACTAATGTTTGTGTTATTTCAATTCTACAACCTGAATTACCATGTGCATGTACATTAATTCTACCTAACATAGCAGCACGAACATGCTCAAGTGGCATAGCATCGCCAATACCTGCAGCATGATTGTAAACTAAATATTTTTGAAACTCCTTAACTTGATCATCATTTAAAACAACTTCAGAAAATTCACCTATCCCAGTATTTACTCCATACATAATTTCGTGTGCTTCTATTTTTTTTTCGAGCATAGCACGACATTTTTTAATTTTTACTATTGAATCGGGATGCAATTCAACTTTTTCACCATTACGAGCAACATTTACTACGTTTTCAATAGTAAGTCCACTTCCTTTAACAATAAGTGTCATAATATTTATTTTTAATTTATTTTAAAGAAATTAATAATTGTCGAAATAAACAAAAAAAGATGATAACAAAAATGATTAAATTCATTAATTAAAATAATCTTTTATAATATTAATCAAATTTTAATTGAAAAATACATTTAATGACGTATTTTTGAAAAATTTTTTAAAACATGAGAAATATATTAAAGCATTCTATAATTATATTCTTTGCACTTTTTATTTCTAATATTAATGCGCAAATTCCTAATGGTTATTACAATTCTGCAACAGGATTATCAGGGGCACAACTAAAAACCGCATTATACAATATAATAAAAGGTCATACTGTACAATCATATCCATTATGGTCGTGGTACGATAATACCGATTTACGTAGTACAGGAAAAATTTGGGACATTTACACCGATAACTGCATTTTTACTTATTCAACCGACCAATGTGGAAGTTATGCTAATATTTGTGATTGTTATAATAACGAGCACTCATTTCCAAAAAGCTGGTTTGGCGATATTTCACCTATGAACTCCGATATCTTTCACATATACCCAACCGATGGAAAAGTTAACGGCATGCGTTCGAACTACCCATACGGAGAAACTACAAATGGAACAGTTTATGGCAACGGTAAATTAGGCAACTGTACTTATCCAGGTTATACAGGAACTGTTTTTGAACCATCTGATGAATATAAAGGCGATTTAGCAAGAACTTATTTTTATATGGTTACTCGATACGAAAATGTTGTAGCAGGTTGGGAAACTGATGACCCAAATGGTGATGTAATGCTTGATGGAACTTCATTCCCTTGTTTTGAGCCATGGGCTTTATCTTTATTATTAAAATGGAATGCTCAAGATCCTGTTAGTCAAAAAGAAATTGATAGAAATAATGCAATTTATAACTTAGTACAACATAACCGTAACCCATATATTGACCATCCAGAATGGGTAACTTCTATTTGGGGACCAGCATCAGGAATTAACAATATAGAAAATAACGTTTCAATTTCTGTTTTTCCCAACCCAGCAGTTAATTCAGTTTATATAAATATAACAAATAACACAAATTATGAATTAAGTTTATTTAATTCAGATGGAACAAACATTTTTACAAAACAAAAAAACAATAAAAAAGAGGAAATCGATCTTTCTAATTTACCATCGGGAATTTATTTTATTACCATAAAATCGAACAACTTTTTTAAAGCAGAAAAAATTGTTGTTATAAAATAATTTAACTTTATGCCATTATAATAAACAGGCATGAAAAATTTTACAATTAATTATAATTCAACCTCAACAAATATTTTATTTGGTAGTTATATAAATTTTTTAAAAAAAATACTAATAAACAAAAGAATTGTAATTATTTGCGATAAAAACATTTACTCTTTATATCCCGATATTAAAAAAACATCTTCAGTTATTTGTATTGTAGCAAACGAAAAACAAAAGACACTAAAAACTGTCGAAAATATTTATACTGAGCTATTGAAATTAAATGCCGATAGAGCAACTTATATTGTTGCAATTGGCGGTGGAATAACCTGCGATATTGCTGCTTATGTTGCTTCAACATTTTACAGAGGATTACCATTTATTTTAATTCCTACTTCACTTTTGGCTATGACCGATGCAGCAATTGGAGGAAAAAACGGAGTAAATTTTAATAATCACAAAAATTTAATTGGTACAATAAACCAACCCGAAACAATAATTATAGATAAAATTTTTTTAAAAACGTTGCCCAAAGAAGAATATAGTAACGGAATTGCCGAAATAATTAAACACTCTATTATTTCGGGAGATTTATTATTTAACAAATTAAAAAATAATAAAACAAAAAAGATAAGCGATGAAATTTTAAAACTATCTATTCAAACAAAAGTATATTTTGTTACAACAGATGAAAAAGAAAAAGGAATTCGTAAAGTTTTAAATTTCGGTCATACTTTTGGCCATATAATAGAACTTTCGGAAAACATAAAACATGGCGAGGCTGTTAGTATTGGCATGGTGTTAGCATCAAAAATTTCTGAAAATGTAAACAAATGCGACAATTTAACAACTAATAAAATAATTGAAATTTTAGAGTTTTATAATTTACCAACAACGTGCAAAATAAATTTAAAAACCATTGATAAACAATTAAATTACGACAAGAAAAACGACAACAAAAATATTCACTTTGTTTTTATTAAAGAAATAGGGGAAGTAGTTGTTGAAAACACTTCAAGGAAAAAGATTATGGGTGTTTTATCAAGAATTAATTCTTAAACAATATTGAATTAAAATTTAACAAAATAAAAAACCCCAACAAAAATGTTGGGGTTTTTTAATAATAAATATTTCTTTATTTTATTTTAGAAATTCGTTTTGTAATA
>JAVHRJ010000278.1:0-3755 GCA_036171595.1 Bacteroidales bacterium | reverse complement strand
ATAAATTCATTTGTTGCTTGTATTACTCCATATTTTTCATTTGTAAAATGATCATACATGATATAATCATTTATCATGATTAGTCCATTTTTTTTGATAGTCCGCTTTGCCTGAAATAAGTCTTTTTTAACAGATTGGTAATCGTGATCAGCATCAACATAAATCCAATCGAAATAGTTTTCAGGGAACGTTGCCATGCACTGCCATGATAAGCCTTTTACAATTTTCACCCGTTTACCAAATGATTGAAATTCATTTCGAATATATTGTTCATGCGTTTTTTTTGTAAACCTTTTTGATTGTGGGTAATCATCAGAATAGTACGTATCAATTAAAATCAATTCTTTGGGTTGCGCCTGATCTAAAATCAGCTTAGACCAATCACCACCAAGTACACCGATTTCTACACCAACTCCCTCTTTAGGAAAATGTTCAAGCAAATAATATCTATTTACCAGAACCTTGCAGTTTATTAAATGTTCATTTTTTAGTTCAATCATTTTTTAAAAACCTTTTTACAACATGCCCTATCCTTTTATACCATCTAGGTAAAATATCATATTGAAGATAATACCAATCTTTAATTTTTACGATCTCTTCCTTATACCAATTAATAATATTCTCTGCGTCTTTTCGTAAGAGTTTTTGATTGATTTCCGCATTTTGAATTCGAGCTTGCAACAGCTTGTTTACATTTTGCAATATTTTATTTTCGTATTTTATTTTTTGTATGCTTTCAAATAAAGTATAAAGTTTGGTTTCTGTATTTTCAAATAATTTTTCAATGCTGTTAATTTGTTCAATTATTAATTTAGTTTTTTCTCTTGTTGAAAAAACAAAAAACATTTTATCGATGACATTTTTATTATAAAAAAAATCATAAAAACCTTCTATTTCATTTTGCTTAAGTTCAATATTTGTATAGAACCAATCTGCGTTTTCAGAAAAGTCATTATTGTTTTCGTTTAGTTCAAACAATAATAAATTATCATAACCTTGTTTTAAAAATTCATTTTTGATTTCTGAAATTATCTCAGTTAAATCTTGGCTGCTACTTAATATAGCAAGAACCGGATTATTATTAATTTTAAAATAATGGAGATTAAAACTCAATCGTATTAATTGTCGGATATTTTCTTTAAAATTGGTTTCGCTGAATATTTTTTCGGTTCGAAAATCAAGGCAAATAAAATGAGATAAACGAGTATCAAACAGAAACTGAATAGTCTCCGGAAATTGCAGTTGTTCAAAATTAAGAGAAATACCAATTGCTGAGTTAAAAATATTTTCAATGTTTTTAAATTCTTCAAATTCAATTATTGGTATTGTATTAACTAACATTTTTTAAAAAATCATAGACATCCCACGTCCTTTTTTAATATTTTTCTTAATAACATGCTCTATTTGTGAATCAAGAACTTTTTGAATCTCATGAGAAAGCATCTTTTTATATTGACCTAACATAAAGTCATAAAAAATATTCATTTTTTCGTTTGACCTTGAATCAACCAATGCTTTGTAATAATCTGCTTTATCTTCCTTAAAAACTTTGGCTAAAGGTATATTATGATAGTGCTGAACATAATTCATTATAAGCCTCGAAGCACGTCCATTGCCATCGGCAAAAGGATGTATTGAGACCAGATTAAAATGTGCATCAAAAGAAGTAATTAAAACATCTTTAATCGTCTTTATTTTCACAATTTCGCTGTTCATTTCTTTACAAAACAAATCAATTAGATCGGGTACTTTTGTAAAATCTACAAAACGAGTTTCTCCTGCACGTACATTTAACAATCTAAATTCTCCTTCGCTGGAATTAAAAGAACCAAGAACTGTATTATATATTGCACCGGTATTTTGCATTACAATACTAGCAATTTTTTTCAGGAAAGCCACAGATATTGGCTTTTTCGCTTTTGCTGAAGCGAGAACAAACAACAATGCTTTGTAATGATCTTTTTGCATATTGTGATGTTCCAACGGTTTCCCTTTTGCGGTTAAATTTTCATCTAATAGCATTTGGGTTTCTTCTTCAGTTAAAGATGAACCCTCAATACTTGTCGAATGATGAACTATTGAGTAATGGTTATATTTTCCCCAATCAATAGCTTGTTCGATATTCAAACTATTGTATTGCTTCAAAAGAGATTCTATTTCTTTTATTAATTTGTGCATTTCATAGAACCCTTTTTGTCATTAAATTAATTGTTAATTTATCAGTCTAATCAAAGTTGAAGCTCCTCCAAAAGTATTACAAGTCATTTTTGCCACTATGACACCAATTTTCAAAGAAACACAAATGAATGATATTTAAAAAATAGCTTTGTTAAATTTGTTGTCTTTGTGGCTATACAATAGATTTTTCGGTGTGTATTCAAAAGTTAGAATAAGAATAGAAAAAAGCGATATTTTTGTAGTTTTCATTTCTTTATCGTTTCATTTTGAACTAAAAATTCCTCTGGTGTTAAAATTTGTAAGGTTGAGTTTTTGAAATCGGATTTATTCCTTGTTACGATTATTTCACAATCTGAATTGACTGCTGAAAAATTTTGTATTGCGTCTTCAAAGTCAGTAATTTTAGATTTTATTGCGGTAATAATTACTTGCTTATCAACTCCTGCTATATCTACTAACCCAATAAGGTTATTTATAAATTCAATAGCGATTTTATTTCCTTTGTCTTTACGTGCAATATAATAAATATCGTTTATTGATGTTGCACTAACATAGGATTTAATCTGGTATTTTTCAATACTACGTAGCACTTCTACTGATTTTGTAAAATGTGGTTCTCGTTTTAAAGCGATATCGAGAATAATATTTGTATCAAGTAATACTGTTCTCATTTGTATTTTTTAGTTAAATATTGATATTTTAAATCATCAACATTAGTTGAAGTTAAAAACCCTGCCCACTTATTTATGAATTCATCAGTAGTTAATTTTTTTTGTTTTTTTTGTGAAGGTTTCAAAATAACAAATACTTCAATTTCCTGATTTATATAATTTTTAAAATCCGGTATTTGTATTAACCCGTTTTCTAAAACTATAGTTTGGAATTTATATGCTTGTAAATTCATGTCGCCAATTTGTTAATTATATACTTTTTAAAATTTTCTACTACAGTTAAATCTCCCTTTAAGTAATATGAAATAATATCGGTATCAATTAATGCTCTATTCATCAAACCTACGAGTGTTTTTATTGCGATTTGCAATTAAATTAATTGTGAATTCATTCAATGCAGAATCATCAATATTATTCCAACTACCAGCAAACGAGAGTACTTTAGATGGCTTATCTGTAGTTGTTTCTAATTTATTCAAATAATCATTCAGTTCATTTAACTTATTCGATGGAATCTTACGAATTTTTCGGAATATCAATTGTCTTATTTGGGTTTCTGCTATCATACTATTCTTTTAATCAAATTTACATCAAAAATCTAAATTTACAAAATTTATTACAAAATACAATTTGTGCTACACAGGATGTTTCGTTTTTGTAGTATTTCCCAAGATACATTATATTCCAAAAATTTTATACCCTTGGCTTGTAGCAATCCAACTAAAAACACGTTCAAGAGAATGTGTTTTAGTGCCCACTTCATTATCCAAAACATTTCCTTTCTCAAGTTCTGACCTAAGCTCTAAAGGGTTATACTTTTTAAAAAACTCTTCATAAATACAACTTCTAACCCAGAACATATTTCCAGCAACAAATGAGTAATCTGTTAATCTGAAATTAAATCTT
>JAVHRJ010000277.1:0-3768 GCA_036171595.1 Bacteroidales bacterium | reverse complement strand
GCCGACTTGGGCAATAAGTTTGCCGACTTGGGCAATAAGTTTGCCGGCTTGGGCAATAAGTTTGCCGGCGAGGGCGCTCGGATTGACTATTTGAGCGCTCGGAGTGCCTATTTGAACGCTCGGAGTGCCAATTTGAGCAATAAGTTTGCCGGCGAAGGCAATAAGTTTGCCTGTTTGGGCTAAATTTCCACTAAATCTGCTAAAATCATTATTTTGCTATGGGAGGCAGAGGGTTTTGCTTTTTAGTTCTTCCAGGAAACCTCTGGTTCAAATCCTCATAAATGGCTCTTGCTCCGGGAACATCTTTTTCTGCTGCCACGCGAACTGCCTGATAAAATGCCAATATGCCATTAAGAGCTTCCACTCCTGCTTCCTGCTGGGTGTCTTCTATTTTTTGATTAAGCGATGCTAACAATTGCTGAATGTCAATAAGGTCTTTTTGCAAGTTATAGTCCTTCTGAATTTCGGCAAGGTTAGTATAGCCGGGCACAAGTTGTGGATTGGCTTGTGCATAGCCGATTGCTTTTGCAATAAACGCCACTGTTTTATCGCCTAATTTTATTCCGCCCTTGCGCTCATTGTTGGTAAGTGAAATAAGAAAAGGTAATTTAGCAATAATGCTTTGAATAGCAGTTTGCACAGCCGTTTTGTCGGTTGGCGGAAGAACTGCCGATACTAAATTTTGTGTTGCCATAATAATTAATTTTTTAAATTGTTAATAAAACTTGTAACTACACAGCCGCAATATTACAAACAAATTTTGGATAAAAAAAATAATTATTGATAAATAATTTTCTCTACAAAAATATTATTACCAGAATAAACTTTTATTATGTAAAGACCTTGTGGGTATTGCGAAATGTTAATTAATTTAGTGTTAGTTTCAAAATCAGACTGCTCAATCTTATAACCAAGAACGTTATAAATTTCTATGCTGTTTATATTATCTGAATTGCCAGTTTTGGAAATGGTAAAAATGCCGTTATTGGGATTGGGATTACTGTTAATAGTTATTAAAGAAACTTCTCTGGTTTTTGAAGAATCCTTAATCGCAGATTTGCGTAAAGGCGGATCACAATCATGAATGCTTAAAACATTTATATTAAAATTAATGTCATTACTGTTACCGAAATCATTAACTGCCTGTACATGAAATTGATATAATCCCACCGGCATTGAGGTCGTATAAAGTAAATATGGTGTATGGTCTGTAAATGGAATATTATTACCATTTGGTTCTATAACCCACCAGTTATATGTAACATTATCATAATAACATCCCGTTGGATGATTAAGTGTTGCGTATAACTCAAATTGCTCAGGTACGCAAACAATAGGAGGATCTGGTATTCCTTCAATAGCTGCTATGTTAGGTGAATAGGCACATGTTGGATCACAAACTGTTTCAAAAGGCTCAATATATGCTTCAAAATTATGGTCTGCTTCAAAACCCGGCTCTAAATTAATTTCAGCGCCGGCACGAAATGTAATATTATTTCCAGGTGTAATAATAACATCACCTTGTGTTTGATTAATATCAACATTATTGCCCGCAGTTATTGAATTAGTTGCATTGAAGAAAACAGGAGAACTGACAACAGGTGTATAAAGAGTTTTGTTTTGTATAAATAAATCAGTAGGAAAGTTATTTCCAATCAAATTAATAAGAAAATCTCTTTTTTCGGTAGTTATGGAACTATGTTGTTCATTCCATGAATATGGATAAGTGGGTTCATAACCTGGCTCAAAATTACTTGAAATGATATTTGTTGAAATAATATAATCGAATGGTGTTTGAGTAACATTTATCGGATTATAAAATAAATCGTTAATTGAATGGTCTAAATCAAGAGCACTTATAGTTGGAATAAAATCAACATAAGGATGAAAAACAGATGTATATGTCCGTATGTGCTTCTCATCATCATACGAATATGAAGGTATTTCATCTAAATGAGGGAAAAAACCACCGGGAGCATTATCGTAAGGTTTTTTATCCCAAACAGAAATAGTTTGAGAAGAGAATCCTTTTGTACCATGAAAAATATCTTTTTCTCCATCATTTTCGGCAGGTAATGCATAAATTTGAGCACTTGCAACATTAATCCATTGCCCCAATATTTTTTTCTGAGACTGCGTTTCTAAAATTTCACTACTTGGGTACATAATAATATTATTAGCATTATTTTGATAATGACCAATTCCTGAACCATTTGCGATGCCAATTAATAATGGTTGTGAAGGGTAATTGCCATAATTGTTAAGTTCATCCAATAATGGCTGTCTTAATGGAGCAGCACCTGAAGGAGAATGACTATCATAATGATAATTCAATAACTGTTTTGCAGCAGGACTATTTAAAACATCAACAAAATCTTGAGCACTTTGATTATCGCTTGAATAATAATTCACCCAATACTGTAATCCCAAAGGAATATTTGCTCCCCTGTGTGGCGAATCCCATGGAACAAATACGCCAACATCATGTGGTATATTATTATGTTCCATATAGGACAATGCATATCTTCCTATAATTCCACCCATGCTTGGTCCAACAATAATATTTTTATTACCGCCCACTTTATTAGCATTAATCCATTTAAGAATTTCAACAAGCGTTAAAGAATTCTTTTGTATCCAATCGGCACCTCCATCCCAGTCAACAACAATTATATCATAATTATAACAATGAGAACGAAGTATATCAGCAGTATTTACCTGATTTAAATCACAATACAAATCTTCATAATGTCTTCTTTGAGGTTCCGGATCAAATCCATCCAATAAAATTAAAGGTTTTGTTAATACATGATTACCCGGAGCATACCAAATTGTTACAGTGGCTTTTCCATAATTGCCATTTTTATCATTTTTATTTCCTGTATCATACCATCCGGAATAAGGTATCATTGATGGAAATGTTGTGTGGTCAAAAGTAAGCTGCAAATCAATAGGCGGTACATAACAGCTTGTCGTAGTAATTTTAAAAGCAGCATTCAATTCGGAATTATCATTAAAAACAACTTTTAAATTCACATTTTTATCACCCGGATAATCATAACTAATATTAATTACTTCATTTTTTTGATAAACAATAACTCCCATTCCATCATCAAAATCAATTTCAAAATGATCTATAGATAAAGTATCATTTGAAAAATAAAAACCATCAGAAAGCATAAACTTATTTTCAGATAATTGAATGTTATTTATTAAGGATGTAGCTGAAAAAACTCTTTTTACGTTATAAGGCGATTCACTTTTGTTAGGGGTGTCATATATTTGCCCGCCCTGAAGATATACTAAACCCTTTTCTAATGCTGAATCTTTTAACATATTATATTTTACATTTAAAATGCCGATAGATATAATATTTTGTTCAGTATATATATCATTGGCATTTTGAAAGGTATTTGCGATATTTGGTAATCGGGGATTATTTACCGCACCTTTATTCATTTCAAAATATATTTCGCGCCATTCATCTGAGGTACCAATACCAATACTATCCTTGCCATCATATTTAAAAACATCAACAAATGGTAAAACTTTGTCATAAAAAATTCCGGTTGTTATTTTGCTTGTATCTAAAGTTTCGAAAATCTTGTAAATACCATCCGCATTCCCTGAATCCACAACCTGAATAGTTGGTGTCTGACAAAGTGCTAAACCAAATGAAAAAAACAGAATTATCAATAATTTTATTTTCATATATGTTTTATTGTTTTAATAATATTTTCTCATAAATTAAATTAAAACTCCACACGC
>JAVHRJ010000276.1:0-3771 GCA_036171595.1 Bacteroidales bacterium | reverse complement strand
TAATTTAATAAATGTAATAAAAATCGTAATTTTTTTTTATTAATTTCGTTGTTTATTTAAAACAATCAAAATGCGAAATTTAATAGTTTTAATTACACTTATAATTGGTTCAATACCATTAACTTTTGCTCAAAATATTGGTCAACAATCAGGCGATACCACAAAACTAATTAACTATACCGATATTCAAGGTAACCGTCAAGGGAAATGGCAAAGAAAATTTGAAAGTGGCAAAATTGCATATACAGGCTATTTCGTTAACAATATACTAATTGGCGACTTTAAAAGATATTTCGAAACTGGCAAATTAAAAGCCTATATTAAATACAACAAAACAGGTTCGGTTGGTTATGCAATATTAAATTGGAATAACGAAACTAAAATGGCAGAAGGAAAATATGTAAATCAAAATGTTAAAGACAGCATTTGGAATTATTATTACGAAAGTGGCAAATTAGCAGCAACCGAATCGTACAAAGAAGGTGTAAAAGATGGAGCTTTTAAAAATTATTTCGAAAATGGAGTTCTATCACAAATTTTAACCTACAAAAACAATAAAAAAGATGGACTTTGGAAAACATTTTTCGAAAATGGTGCTGTTCGATACGAAACAAAACACATTAACAATAAACGCGATGGCCCATTTAATGTTTATTTCGACGATGGAAAACTTTATTTAAAAGCTCATTATAAAAACGATATGCCCGATGGCAAATGGACTTTTTACAACAAAGATGGCTCTATCTGGAAAGAACTTGAATATATTAACGGTAAGCTTGTTGACGAAGATAAATACAACGAAGAATTTAAAAAGCAAATGTTGGAATGGGAAAAAATGAAAGGAAAATTTAAAGAACCAACGGAAGGAGATTTCTATAAAAATAACAATAGAAATAATGTCGAATAAAAAAGTTTTAATTTGTTTAAGTGGCGGAATTGACAGCTCACTTGCTGCATTATTTTTAAAAGAAGAAGGGTACGAAGTTATTGGTGTAACATTTCGCACATGGGATTATATTTCTGAAGGTTGTTGGGAAAAACAAAAAGGTTGTTGCAGTATTGATTCAATTATGGAAGCAAAACAATTTGCCGAAAAAATTGGAATTCCACATCACATTTTAGATTTACGTGAACATTTTAACAACACAGTAATTAGCGAATTTATAAGTGAATACATGGCTGGGCGAACTCCAAATCCATGTGTACGTTGCAATGCCGAAACAAAATGGGGCGAAGTAATAAATCTTGCAAACAAACTAGAATGCGATTTTGTTTCAACTGGCCATTATGCACAAGTGCGATTCGAAAACGAACGCTATATTTTAAGCAAAGGAGTTGACGAAACAAAAGACCAGAGCTATTTTTTGTGGATGCTTACTCAAGAAAATTTATCGCGTACAATTTTTCCACTTGGAAATTGGAAGAAAACTGATATAAAAAAACAAGCTGCACAAAGAGGATTAGTAAAACTTGTTGAAAAACGCGAAAGTCAAGAAATATGCTTTATTCCTAATAATAATTATCGCGATTTTTTAAAAGACCGTATGCCAAATATTGATAAAGAAATTGGTTCAGGTAATTTTATTTCAACCGATGGCAAAATTTTAGGACAGCATAAAGGATTTCCATATTACACAATAGGTCAACGAAAAGGACTAGGAATTGCATTGGGCGAACCACGATTTGTAGTAGAAATTAGGCCAAAATCGAACGAAATAGTTTTAGGAAACTACAATGAACTTTTGAGTAAAAAACTTAATGTAAGCAATATCAATTTAATTAAATATTCGCAAATTAACAAAAATCAAAAAGTTCAATTAAAAATCCGTTATAAAGCACCAGCAATCGATGCTATACTTGTTCCAGAAAAGAAATCGATTGCTGTAATTGCATCTGAGCCACTATTTGCTGTTGCTCCAGGTCAATCGGCAGTATTTTACGAAAATAATGATGTTGTTGGTGGTGGAAAAATATTGTAACTTTGTTTAAGTTATTTATTTTATGAAACACTTCTCAAAAAAATATAACGTCCGTAATGTTGAACTTGTTTCAGCATCTAACAATAATAACAAATTAATTATTTCATCAATTACTATTATTATATCTAAATTAAAATATTTATTGTTTTTGATTATACTATTTTCCGCTTGCAAAAAAGAAAATCCATCTTTGCCAACAAATTACAAGTACAATTATTTTCCGCTTAATCAAGGGTTGCAACGAATTTACAAAATAACCGACAGAACAATCGACAAAGACATAAACATTGATACCACAAAAACATATGAACTAAAAGAAGTAATAGATACATGTTTTGTTGATAATAGCGGTAATTTTGCATGGAGGTTAGAACGATACAAACGCTCCGACTCCACTCAGCAATGGCAAATTAGCGATGTTTGGGAAAACCAAATTATAAATTACAAGGCATTCAGCATCGAAGAAAACATTAGGTACATAAAAATTATTTTTCCACCTAAAAAAGATGAAACATGGGATGGTAATGCTTTTAATACTTTAGGAACCACAAATTATTCAATAAGTAGCATTGACGAATATGCATCTATAAATGGAATTATATTTGACTCAGTACTAACTGTAAATCAAAAAAACGATGAGACATTGATATACAAATACCATACTTTTGAACAATATGCAACAAATATTGGATTAGTTAATAAAACTATTATTGCAATTGATTACGCAGATACATATCCACCAAACATTCCAATTGAACAACGTATATCAAGAGGACATTTATACTATCAAACATTAATTTCGCATAATTAAAATACACACAAATGAAAAATATTTTACTTTTTGTTTTTAGTTTAAATACGTTAATCGGATTTTCACAAAAACCTGGTATTTATTGGATTAAATTTACCGATAAAGCAAATTCAATTTACTCAATTTCTAATCCATCGCAATATTTATCACAACGTGCAATAAATAGAAGAGTAAATCAAAACATTCAAATAAACTTATTAGATATTCCTGTTAATAAGACTTATGTTGATAGCTTAATAAATTTAGGTTTCGATGTTTTTGATGAATCAAAATGGTTCAATGGAGTTATAGCAACTATTACAGACTCAACAATAATTCCAGCATTAAATGGAATTTCATTTGTTCAATCATATAAATTTGTTCGTCCTTTAATTACTAAAAATCAAAAAAGTAAAAAAGAAAATATAGGCACACTTGCAGATTATTACAATTACGGATTAGGAACCGATCAAATATTAATGTTAAATGGCAATTATTTGCACAATCAAGGTTTTAAAGGCGATGGAATGTTAATTGCCTTGCTCGATGTTGGTTGGATTGGAACAAACACTTCACCAATATTTGATTCAATTTTTAATAACAATAGAATTATTTCAACCCGCGATTTTGTAACAGGCAAAAATGATAACACCGTGTACGAATCAGGCTCACATGGAACATCAGTTTTATCTACCATTGGAGTTATTGCAAGTGGGTCTTTAGTTGGAACCGCTCCACACGCTTCGTTCGCTTTATTAAAAAGTGAAGATGCACAAGGGGAATACATTTTTGAAGAATACACTTGGGTTTGTGCTGCCGAATATGCCGATAGTATTGGTGCCGACATAATCAGCTCAAGTTTAGGATACACAACATTTGACGATTCAACTCAAAATCATACATGGAACGATATTGACGGAGAAACTTCTGTTGCCAGTATGTCTGCAACAATTGCAGCACGTAAGGGAATTTTAGTTTGCATAAGTGCTGGAAATTCCGGCT
>JAVHRJ010000275.1:0-3821 GCA_036171595.1 Bacteroidales bacterium | reverse complement strand
AACATACAAAAAAAATTAAATCTATTATTGTATTACCAATGCCTTAAGTAATTAAATATATTAAACAATAAATTATATTTGTAAATAAAAATAATCGAATGAAAATACCAACTAACTTATTTATAATTATAATTTTATTATTCTTTTCAATTAATAATTTTGCACAAGAAACAATAAAAAAAAGCAATAAAATTGAAATAATTAACAATAAAAAATACTACGTTCACGAAATTAAAAAGGGCGAAACATTATATGCAATAAGCAAAGCTTATAACATTGATCAAAATATAATAGCAATTGAAAATCCAACTGTTTTCGAAAATTTTAAAGTGGGAAGCATATTAAACATTCCATTAAAAATTGAAAATACAATTAATAATCAAAATTATATTGTTCATATTGTTGAAAAGGGGGAAACGCTATATTCTATTTCAAAAAAGAATAAAGTAAGTATTGACGAATTAAATAAAATAAATCCTGATTTAAACAATGGTATTCAAATTGGTCAGAAAATTAATATTCCTCAAAAAAATTCAACTATTTCATATAATAATCCGTTGCCAAAAGATACTTCAAAATTTATTTATCATAAGATAGAGAAAAATCAAACTATGTATTCTATCTCAAGAAAATATGATGTTTCTATTGATGATATATATCAAAATAATCTTGAACTTGAAAAGAACGGATTAAAAAATGGTGAATATATTAAAATACCGAAAAAGAAATCGGAAAACTATCTTATTCTTAAACAAGAAAATACTGAAGACATTTCAGTTGAGTCTAAATCAGATACTTTAAAAACGATAAATAATGTTGAATATATAGAACCCATTAAATCAAATGATTGTGGCAAATATAATTATTCAGAAAAACACGAAACATTTAAAATTGCATTATTACTTCCCATTCAAGGAGATGCAATAACAATTGACAACGAAGACGAAGCATCATCATCAAATTCAAGTTTTACACCTCAACCTAAACCATTTTTAGAATATTACGAAGGATTTCTATTGGCAATTGATTCCATAAAAAAAGAAGGAATTAATATTGAATTAAAACTTATTGACATAAAAAAAGATTCTGCAAAAACACATGAAATTATTTCGAAAGGAGAACTCGATAATTCTGATTTAATTATTGGTCCTGTATATGATCAAAATTTTAAAGAAGTTGCCGATTTTGCTAATAAAAAAGGTATAAATATTGTTTTCCCTATTAATTCTAAAAATTCTGAAGCAAATAACAATTCTAGAGTTTTTATAATAAATTCAAGTTTTAAAAATCAAATGATTCAAGCAACAAAGTATTTAGCATCGTTTAAAGACTTGAATTATATTGTTGTAAGCAATGGCACCGAACCAGAAAAAGAAATTATAACAAATTACAAAAACATTCTACATAAAGAATATATCAAAAATTTTGATTCAACTAAAGTGCCTTATAAAGAAATATTATACAGTCAATTAGGATTTAATGGAATTGAAAATTCGCTTAAAAAGGATATTATAAATATTGTTATAATACCATCGAGCAGTCAAATTTTTATAATAAATCTTTTAACAAAGCTTCAGCCACTAACCAAAAAGTATAAAATTATTATTGCAGGAATGCCATCGTGGAAGAAATTTGAAAATAATATAGAAATTGAATATTTGCACAATTTAAACATGCATTCATTTTTACCTTTTTTTGCTGATTATGTAAATATAAATGTTAAAAACTTTGTGCTAAACTATAGATCTAATTATAAATGCGAGCCTAGTAAATTTAGTTTTTTAGGATTTGATACTGGACTATACTTTTTAAACGCTTTAAAAAATTACGGACATAATTTTCAGGAATGTTTGCCAAATTTAGAAATAAATTTACTACAAGCAAATTTTAACTTTGTAAAATTAGGCGAAAAAGGTGGTTACGAAAATAATGGCATTTACATTTTACACTACAATCAAGAAAACGACATTAAAATTGTAAACGTTGTTACAGATAAAATAAAATATCCGCAAGTATTACCCGATATTCAAATTAGAAAAGTAAGGCAAAACTAATATGCTTCAACCCTAAATACTAAACTTTGTATTTTTTTAATTTGTGATGGCCTGTCTAATTTTGATAAATTGTTATATTTTGGTAAAACAACTTTTTCATCACCAAGTTTTGAATTTAAACTATCAATAACATTATACAAAAATTCCGATTTTACCGCATAAGTTGCACCATCAATTTCGTTACTTTTTGCACATAACATTCCAACAATTTCGCCTTTTGAATTTAATATAGGCCCTCCGCTATTACCTGGATTCGAAGGAATAGAAACTTGTATTGTTAATGAATCTTCGTTAAAACCAGTATATGAACTAACTGAACCTTCGCCAAAAACAATATTTTGTTTTGAATATCCTAAAGTATAAACATATTCACCTAACAAAATTTCATTTTTAGAAAGTTTAAACGGAATTTTATCTAAAGAATTAAATGTAGAATCTGAAATTTTTAATATTGCCAAATCAGAATTCTCATTATTGTATACCAAAGTTGCGCGATAACGCAATAACGAATCCTTATTATTTACAACAAAAATTGAATCAAAATCTTTTATTACATGAAAACTAGTTATAATATATCCATTGTTAGATATAGCGAAACCAGTACCAGTTGTATAAGAATATTCAGTTTTATCATTCGAAAACAAAGCACCCCAAAGCGATTTTTGGTTGTTTGTTAAAGTACTAATATTGTTTCCTAATCTAGTATATGATTGAATATGTTTTTTATACGAAAACCATCCCGAAAAATATAATGTACCAACTACAGCAAAAATAGTAACAGCTGCAACCGCTGAGTAATGAATAAGTCGCTGTTTTATATCAAATAAATTATTTTTAAGTTTATATTTTTCGTTATCTACTTCATTAAACAATTTCTTTGATAAACTATCAATTTTTAATAGCTCTAAATTTTTAAACAGAGAGAGATTTTCTTCAAATTGTGTTTTGAGTTCTGAATCAGAATTAATTGCTAACATTAGTTCATTATTTTCAATCTCGTTTAATGAGCTATTATAATATTTCTCGCTTAATTCTGTAAGTCTTAATAAATCCATATTATACTGTTTCCTTTTTAAACATTTCGTTTTTAAAAAATATTTTCTTCAATCGCAAAAGACATTTATACTTCTGAGTTTTAGCATTATCGGCATTAGTGTATCCCATTTTAATTGCAATATCTTGCATCGACAAATTATTTAAATAAAAGTCTGAAAGCAAAGAACTGCAAGGTTCACCGAGTAAACCTAAACTTTGAGATAAATGTGATAACATTTTTTCTTGTTCAGTATTTTCGTTAACATCTACTTCATCAACATTAATAAACTCATCAAGCTCATTAACAGATGATGGAGCTTTGTTTCTACGTTTTATTTCTGTAAGCCAAATTCTACGACATACTGAATAAAGGTAAGTTTTGATTTTACAATCAAGCTTAAAGTCATCACTTTTTACATTACGATAAAGAACTAAAAAACCCTCCTGAAAAACATCTTTCGCATCTTGGGAGTTTCCTCCATTAAGTCGGATAAAATTCTCAATCATTGCAAAATGAAGCTTGTAAATAGATTTTATCGCTACCTCACTATTTTCTTTTACACCTTTTAATAAATCTGCTTCGCTCCAAAAGTTGCCCGATTTCATCCGATTTTGTTATTTAATATTGACTTTTTAAAAAAGTAACCCATCCTTAGAATTAAAAATAAAAAATATTTTGTAAATATACTTAATGAAAATTAAAATAACTAAGAGCCAAAAGCCCGAAATTTA
>JAVHRJ010000274.1:0-17864 GCA_036171595.1 Bacteroidales bacterium | reverse complement strand
CAATAGGATTTTTTCAATATTTTATACGCATAATTGTTTGTGAGGACACGAACAATAGTGATAATTTGTTATAACACCGAGTATAATTAGTCGAGAATTTTAATTCAACTCTTTGACGGTTAATTTATTTAATACTTTTTAAAGGTCGATTAAATATTTTTTACTAAATTTAGCGGAATAAATATTGTGTTTTAAATTTTTATTAATTTATAAACATTATGCACAATTTTTTTGCACATAAACTTAAAAAATTGTTTTAAATGTTTTTATATTAGAAGATTTATAATTTAGACAACCTTTCGCCTGCTTTAACAAGCGTTTCATCGTCTTTAGCAAAACAAAACCGGAGAATTTTTTCATCTTTTTTATCGTGATAAAATGCTGATAGTGGAACCGATGCAACACCAATTTCTTTTGTTAAACGTATAGCCAAATCGTAATCGGACTCATTACTAATTGCCGAATAACAAAGGTTTTGAAAATACGAACCTTTTGATGGAACAAAAGTAAACTTTGTGTTTTTAACCGAATTAAGAAAAACATTTCTTTTTCTCTCGTAAAATTTTGGAAGTCCATTGTAATTTGTTGGATTTTTTAAAAAATCGGCAAGTGCATATTGCAAAGGTGTAAATGTGCTAAATGTTACAAACTGATGTACTTTTCTAAATTCCGCAGTAAGTTCTTTAGGTGCAATACAATACCCCGATTTCCAACCAGTGGCATGAAATGTTTTGCCAAACGAACTTATAATAAAACTTCGTTGTTGCAATTCTGGAACAGTTATAAACGAATTATGTTTTAAACCATCAAAAATAATATGCTCATATACCTCATCGCTTATTATAAAAATGTTTGTGTTTTTAACAATGTTAGCTAATTGTTTTAAATCGTGTTCGTTTAATATTGCACCAGTTGGGTTATGGGGCGTATTAATAATAATAAGTTTAGTTTTATTTGTTATTTTATTTTTTACCTCGTTCCAATCTATTTTGTAATCAGGATATTTAAGTGAAACATAAACTGGTATTCCACCATTAAGCTCAATTGCTGGCACGTAACAATCATAAGCCGGTTCAAAAACAATTACCTCATCTCCTTGTTTTACAACGGCTGTAATTGCATCAAAAACAGCTTCAGTTCCTCCAGAGGTAACAGTAATTTCTGTATCGGAATTATATTTAACATTATACAAATTATATGTTTTTTCCGAAATAACTTCACGCAATTCTTTAACACCCATCATTGGAGCATATTGATTATAGCCCTTTTTCATATAATTATTAATTAGCGAAATTAATTCACTTGAAACAGGAAAATTTGGAAATCCCTGCGACAAATTAATTGCATTATACTCATTTGCCAACGACGACATTACTGTAAATATTGTTGTTCCTACACTTGGTAGCTTTGTTGTAATTAACGGTTTGTTTGTACTCATAATAAAACTCTGTTAAAATAAAGAACAAAAGTAATAATTAATAAATTATGCAAAAAGAAGAAAAAGCCAATTATTTCAATCTTTAACTATATTTTTATTTGTCACACTTCGAGAACCTCAGTATGACATAGAAGAATCTCAGAGTAATGATATAGAACCTCGACATGCCAATAGACAACAGTTAGAAACACCCGTCAGTCTGAGGTTCTCGTCAGTCTGAGGTTCTCGAAGACTGACATTATTAAACTCCATATCTTTTTGAATTACCTTATTGCATACACTTATAAACACACAATTACTTTACATATGATTACTTACAAAAAAAATTATTAATTTTGACAAACAAATTATTAAAATGTCAAATCTCCTCTCCGATTTCTTTCAACTGTTTTATCCAAACACATGCGCATCGTGCGGAAGCAAATTAATTACAAACGAAAAGGTTATTTGTACACTTTGTTTAGCCGATTTGCCACGAACAAATTTTCATAATCAACAAAATAATCCTGTTAGTCAAATTTTTTGGGGAAGAGTTAATATTCAAAATGCCACAGCGTTATTTAGATTTCAAAAAGAATCGCGTTTTCAAGAATTATTGCATTTATTAAAATATAAAGGCAGACAAGATGTTGGCTTTGAACTTGGGCGTCAACTAGGTTTTGATTTAAAAAGTTCTGACTATTATAAAAACATAGAAATTGTAATTCCAGTTCCGCTTCATCCAAAACGTTTGCATAAGCGTGGGTATAATCAAGCAGAGTGTATTGCCAACGGTATTGCCGAAAGTATGGGAATAGAAGTTCAAGCTAAAAACATTGTGCGTAATGTTGCAACACAAACGCAAACTAAAAAAACTAGAATTGAACGGTGGCAAAATGTTGAATCAATATTTAAATTAATTGAACCAAAACTACTTATTAATAAAAACGTGTTATTAGTGGACGATGTTGTAACAACAGGTGCAACACTCGAAGCTTGTGCACAATCTATAATTAATACCGAAGGAATAAAATTAAGTATTGCCGCATTAGCTACAGCGTAAATATAAAGACCTAATATATTTGTAAAACCTGTTAGGTCTTACAAAATTTATTTTATTTATAAAAAAACATGCCACAAATTGTACAAACATCACATATTAAATTAAATACACTGTTAGTTTTAAATAATAAAATCACATTCGGTAGTTTTTCTATATTAATTTGTGAAATCTGTGGCAATTTAGAATTAATTTAGTGCCTTTTAATTTTATTCTTTTTTTAAAAAATTATGTCAACAAAAATAAAAATAATTAACGATCCAGTTTACGGTTTTATAAACATGCCACAAGGCACAAATTATAGCATTGTTGAACATCCATGGTTTCAGCGATTGCGACAAATTCGTCAACTTGGATTGGCTTATTTAGTGTATCCCGGAGCATCACATACTCGATTTCAGCACGTTTTAGGTGCCAATCATTTAACTAATCTTGCTATAAATGTAATTAGAAGCAAAGGATTTGTAATTAGCAACGAGGAATCAAATGCCGTTTGTGCTGCAATTTTATTGCACGACATCGGACACGGTCCATTTTCACATGCACTTGAAAACATTCTTATTGAAAATGTTAAACACGAAACAATTTCGGAAATATTTTTAGAAAGATTAAATAAAGAATTTAATGGAAAACTTACATTAGCTATTGAGATTTTTAAAAATCAATATAATAAAAATTTCCTGCATCAACTAATTTCTAGTCAGCTTGATATGGATAGATTAGATTATTTAAAACGCGATAGTTTTTTTACAGGCGTTTCGGAAGGTGTAATTGGTAGCGACCGTATAATTAATATGCTTAATGTTATTAACGATAATTTAGTTGTTGAAGAAAAAGGCATTTATTCTATAGAAAAATTCTTAATTGCACGTAGATTAATGTATTGGCAAGTATATTTACATAAAACCGTACTAGCAGCCGAACAAATGCTTGTACACATAATAAAAAGAGCCAAAGAATTAATTTTAAGCAATTACAATTTACCCATACCCCTATCATTGCTTAGTTTTTTTAAAAATAATTATTCAGAAATTGATTTTAAAAATAACCCCGAAATATTAATAAACTTTTCTAAACTCGACGATAACGATTTGCTTTATACTATTAAACTTTGGACAGAAAGTAAAGATACAGTTCTTTCGCAACTTAGTAAAAGGTTTATTAATAGAAAATTGCTAAAAATAGAAATGCAGAATAACAAATTTGATGAAGAAAAAATAGAGCAATATTTAAATCTTACTTCAAAAAAATTAAACATTACTAAAAATGAAGCTAAATACTTTGTTTTTACCGATTTTGCAACAAATAACGCATATAATTCAACCGATGACCACATAAATATTTTATACAAATCAAACGAAATAAAAGATATTACAGACGCATCAGATATTCTTAATTTACAAACACTTTCAAAAAAAGTTATAAAATATTTTTTCTGTTATCCCGAGGAGTGTAGGGTAAATTTATAATATTATAATTAAACTACTTACACATATTTTTTAATGCAAATTTTGATATACTTAAAATTGAAGCTACTTTTACAAAAAAATAGTTGATGGAATTTACAGCTAAAAACATAGCAACTCTTTTAAATGGTGAGATTGAAGGAAATCCAGATGTAATTGTAACATCAATTTCAAAAATAGAAGAAGGGGAAAAAGGCGATTTATCTTTTCTTGGTAATTTATTATATGAAAAGTATTTATACACAACAAAATCATCAATAATTTTAATAAACAAAGATTTTATTCCATCAGAAAAAGTAAATAGCACACTAATTAAAGTTGATAATGCATACGAATCATTTGCAACCTTACTCGAAATTTATAAAAAAATAACCGAACAAAAAAACGGCATTGAACAACCCAGTTTTATTGATAACTCAGCAAAGTTATCTGAAAATATTTACGTAGGAGCTTTTACATATATTTCAAAAAATGTTTCTCTAAATAAAAACTCTAAAATTTTTCCAAATGTTTTTATTGGTGATAATGTTATAATTGGTGAAAACACTATAATTTTTTCAGGGGTTAAAATATATAACGGCTGTGTAATTGGTAATAATTGCATTATTCATTCAAATGTTGTAATAGGTGCCGATGGATTCGGATTTGCACCTCAAAATAATGCAAATTATAAAAAAGTCCCACAAGTTGGGAACGTTGTTATTGAAGATAATGTTGAAATAGGTTCAAATACTTGTATTGACAGAGCTACAATAGGTTCAACATACATTCGAAAAGGAGTAAAACTCGATAACTTAATACAGATTGCACACAATGTTGAGATTGGAGAAAATACGGTTATTGCATCTCAATCAGGAGTTGCTGGATCTTCAAAAATAGGAAAAAACTGTATGATAGGTGGACAAACTGGAATTGCCGGCCATTTAATTATTGAAGACGAAGTTAAAATAGCAGCACAATCGGGTATCGGAAGCAATATTAAAAAAGGTGAAATTATTCAAGGTTCACCTGCTTTCTCAATCAGAAATTATCAAAAATCTTATGTTGTTTTTAAAAATTTACCCGATATATATAAAAAATTTAATCAACTTCAACAAGAACTAAATTCGTTAAAATTAATTTTACAAGAGCAAAACAAGTAATTATTTACAAATATAAAGTTCTTGTTTTCAGTTTGTTTTGCCATTTATTTAAATTTACCATTATTATGTTTTTGTTTATTAAATACAAGGTATATCTTTGCAAAAAATAATATTTAATAATGGGCGAAAAACAAAGAACTTTAAAATCGCCAGTTTCTCTTTCGGGAATTGGGTTACATACAGGAAAACCAGCTAACGTTGTAATTAATAATGCTCCCGTAAATCATGGTTTTGTTTTTAAAAGAGTTGATGTTGAAGGACAGCCAACAATTAGATCAATTATAGATAACGTTTCAGAAACCTCTCGCGGAACAACATTAGGAGAAAATGGCGTTACCGTAAATACTGTAGAGCACTTATTAAGTGCACTTTATGGATTAGGAATAGATAACGCACTTATTGAAATTGATGGACCAGAAGTTCCAATTCTTGATGGAAGTGCAGGACAAATTGTTGAAGCTATTGATAAAGCTGAAATTATTGAACAAAATGAAGATCGAGTTTATTTCGAAATTAAACATCCTATCACTTATAACATTCCCGAAAAAGGTATCGAATATCTTGTAATTCCTGATGAAGGATATAATGTTACAGTTCTAATTGATTATAACTCAAATGTTTTAGTAAATCAATTTGCATCACTCGAAAATATAGAAAACTACAGAAAAGAAATTGCAAGTTCAAGAACTTTTGTTTTTTTACACGAATTAGAAATTCTTGCAAATAACGGATTAATAAAAGGAGGCAACCTAGATAATGCATTAGTTTTAATCGACAAAGATTTGCCAAAAGAAGAATTAGACCATTTAGCCGATATGTTTCAAAAACCTCATCTCGACTTTATGCCTCATAAAGGAATTTTAAACAACACAACTTTAAGGCATTCTAATGAACCAGCTCGACATAAATTACTTGACCTAATAGGCGATTTATCTTTAATAGGCCTTCCAATAAAAGGTAAAATTATTGCAACTAAACCTGGACACAAAACTAATATTGAATTAGCACGACTAATTCAACAACAAATAAAAAAAGAAAAACAAAAAAATAATGTTCCACAATTTAATGTTAACGCAAAACCACTTCTCGACATTAATGATATAAGAAAAAGATTACCACATAGATATCCGTTTTTACTTGTAGATAAAATAATTGAAATGGATGAAAGTTCAGTTGTTGGAGTTAAAAACGTTACATATAATGAAGGATTTTTTGTTGGACATTTTCCAAGCGAACCTGTTATGCCTGGTGTTTTAATTGTTGAAGCCATGGCACAAGTTGGTGGAATTTTAGTTCTTAATTCCGTTCCAGATCCAGAAAATTATACTACATTATTTTTAAAAATAGAACAAGTTCGTTTTAAAAAGAAAGTAATACCAGGCGACACACTAATTTTTAAACTCGAATTAGCTGCACCTTTTCGTAGAGGAATAGCAACAATGCGAGGTACTGCTTATGTAGGAGATAGCATTGTTACCGAAGGAATATTAATGGCACAAATTGCAAAAAAGTAAAATATAACACTAAAGAACAATGAAACAACCTTTAGCATACGTTCATCCCGAAGCCAAAATAGCTAATAATGTGGTTATTGAACCATTTGTAACAATCGATAAAAATGTTGAAATAGGCGAAAATACTTGGATTGGTCCTAATGTTACAATTATGGAAGGTGCAAGAATTGGTAAAAACTGTAAAATTTTTCCAGGTGCAGTTATTTCGGCTGTTCCACAAGATTTAAAATTTATTGGAGAGCAAACTACAGTTGAAATTGGTGATAATTGTCTTATTCGAGAATTTGTAACAATTAACCGTGGTACAAAAGCAAGCTACAAAACTGTTGTTGGCAACAATACACTTTTAATGGCATACGTGCATATTGCTCACGATTGTTTTGTTGGCAACAATTGTATATTAGCAAATAACACAACCCTTGCAGGACATGTTATTATTGATGATTTTGTTAACATTGGCGGATTAGTTGCTGTAAACCAATTTGTACATATTGGTGCACATGCATATATAACCGGAGGTAGCCTTGTTCGAAAAGATGTTCCACCATACGTTAAGGCTGCACGAGAACCATTAAGCTATGTTGGAATAAACTCAATTGGGTTACGTCGAAAAAACTATACTAACGAACAAATTCAGCAAATTCAAGAGATTTACAGAAACTTGTTTTTAAGCGGACGAAACATTAGTCAAGCATTAGATTTTATTGAAAAAGATTTGTCGGCTTCGCCTGAACGTGATGAAATTTTGCTCTTTGTTAGAAACTCAACACGTGGTATAATGAGGGGTTACTCAAATGACAAAACCGAAGAAATAGATTAATTGTAAATTTATTATTTAAAACCGCAATTTTATTGCGGTTTTTTTATTTTTATAAATTAAATATCTTTACCCAATAATATATTAACAATTAATATCGTGTCAAACCATCTTTTTAGAAAAAAAACACTTTCTTTAATTTTACACGATTCCGAAAATAAAAGTGGAACTCAGCTAAGAAAAAGTTTGAGTGTTTTAGATTTAACAGCTCTTGGAATTGCTGCTATTATTGGTGCGGGTATTTTTAGCACTATTGGTACCGCAGCATCGAGTGGAGGTCCAGCAGTTTCATTGTTATTTGTTTTTACAGCAATTGCATGTGGGTTTTCTGCACTTTGTTATGCTCGATTTGCCTCCTCAATTCCAATTAGTGGAAGTGCTTACACTTATGCTTATGCTAGTTTTGGAGAATTAGTTGCATGGATAATTGGGTGGGATTTAATTATGGAATATGCTGTAGGTAATATTGCCGTTGCAATTTCGTGGAGCGATTATTTTACTAGTTTATTAACTGGTTTAGGAATTCACTTTCCAGAATTTATGACGGTTGATTATTTAACTGCCTCACGTGGTTTTCATGAAGCAATAATACAAATACAGAATGGACATGCTCTCTCATCTTTACCAAGTTTTATTCAAGAAGCATATAATGCATGGACAACCGCTCCAATTATTGGAAACATAAAACTTATTGCAGACATTCCAGCATTTTGTATTGTTGCATTAATTGCCTCATTAGTATACGTTGGCATTTACGAAACTAAAGTTGCTGGCAATATTATGGTTTTATTAAAACTAATTATTCTATTAGTAATAATTTCAGTTGGAGCATTTTATGTAAATCCAAATAATTGGTCACCTTTTGCACCTAACGGCTTTTCGGGCGTAATGAAAGGTGTTGCTGGTGTTTTCTTTGCCTATATTGGTTTCGATGCAATTTCAACTACTGCCGAAGAGTGCAAAAATCCGAAACGCGATTTACCTTTAAGTATGATTTTAGCTTTAATTATTACAACTGTTTTGTACGTTGTTATTAGCTTAGTGCTAACAGGAATTGTTAACTCATCGGAATTAAATGTTGGCGACCCTCTTGCTTATGCTTTTCAAAAAATTGGACTTACAAAATTTTCGGGTTTTATAGCTGTTGGTGCTATTATAGCAATGGCAGGCGTTCTATTAGTTTTTCAAATTGGACAACCTCGTATTTGGATGAGTATGAGTCGCGATGGTTTATTGCCTCCAAAATTTGGCAAACTACATCACCGTTTTAGAACTCCTGCTTTTGCAACAATTATAAGCGGTTTTATAGTTGCCATACCCGCTTTGTTTATGAACCTTACCGAAGTTACCGACCTTACAAGTATTGGTACTTTATTCGCTTTTGTTTTAGTTTCAGGTGGTGTGTTAATTCTTGATGATAAAAAAAGCAAAACAAAACTCAATGGAAAATTTAAAATATTTTATATTAACTCTAAATATTTCCTTATTCCAATGTGGATTATTGTCTTTATTTGTTTATATTTATATAACAAACAAGGCATTATAAGTATGTTAAATTCCAATTATTTTACTTTAAGCAATATCCCAAACATACTTTTTATTATTGTATCTATTGTTATAACATTTTTTGCTGTAATTCGCGAATGGTCAATAATTCCAACACTTGGTTTACTTACAAACCTATATTTAATGTCGGAGCTTGGTGTTACTAACTGGTTAAGATTTTTAATTTGGCTTATAATTGGCTTAACTATATATTTTGCATATAGCTATAAACATAGCAAACTAAAAATTAAATAAATTAATTGTAAAATAGTTATAATAAAACAAATACGAATCTATTCATCGTCTTTTATTTAACTTTAAGCCAACAATAATAAGCATTTTCAAAAATTTGAGCCTAAAAATTGTCTATTAAGCCGTAAACACAATATGCTGTTGAATGTAAATCGTATTGGCAGACATAAACAAAGACAGAGGATTTTTGGCGTCATTCCCGAGCAGTCGCGAATCCCCTATAGGGTGAAAAAATAAAAATAAAAAAGAGCTGAAATGAATAACCTTAAGGCAGAGCTTCGAGGTATATTAAAAAAAGTCGCCACTAATTTCACAAATTTTCACAGATTTTTTTGTGAGTATATGTGTAATTTGTGCCAAAAATAAGAACCCCGAGGCATAATCTTGAGGTATTCTTTATATTAAAATTCACAAAGACTTTTATTAAAAAAAGTTTCTATGGTACCACAAATTATTGTATATTATTAACACATTGCAAAATACTTTCATTAATGTTATTTCTATCGGTTAAAGTAGATATTTCAAGCGTTAAAGCATGTTTATAACATTTAATAGCTTCGTTTTTTTTATGCCGACTTTTATAATAATTTCCCATTATTTGCCATGTATAATAATAGTTTGGATTTGAATTTTTGAATTTTTGAATTTTTTCATTCGAAATTTCTCCAAACGACATATTGTTTGTGTACAAAACAATATATTCTTTGCAAATTTTATAAAATTTAAATTTTTTATATTCAACCGAATATAAAAAACTATCAGAACTAATTGTTTCGTCAACGTTATAAACAGTTTTTGCTTTTTTAATATCAAAACTATCGCTAAATATTTTATTTAAATCGTAAACTAAATATGAACCAATTTGGTATGGCGATGTTGATATATACAATTTTAGTTTTTTAGGTTGAAAAATTATTGAATGATGCGAAATTAACTGGTTAATAGACTTTTCGTTGCCCATACCAATATCTTTATTTCTTAATCCTCCCCTATCCCTTAATATTGAAGCTGCAATATATGGTGTTATAACATTATGTTGTAATAGTAATTCTTTAACTCTAAAATATCTATATAAACTTGAACTATTTAACATGTTTTCTATATTGTTTTGTTCTCCTTTTAGCGAATCGCTTTGAAAATGATTTGTGCAAATTAAATAATTTGTTTTTGATTTATAATCAAATTGTTTGGTAGGCGTTTTTTCAATTATTATTGCGTCATTATCGTAAGCAGAACCAACAAGAATTGATTCCGAAACAAATATTTTATATTTACTTGCAATTTGTTTTGCATCACTAATATTTTTTGCATATTGTAAAATATTACGCGTTACAATTGAAATAGGAGTTGCAACTGAATATGGAATTTCTGAAGTTCCCGCATTAATTGTTACAGTAATACCCTTTTCGTTCATTCCAGAACAAGCACCAACCATACCACCCCAGGTAATAAACATAAATTTGTATCCCGAATCAGGTTTAACAAATTGTACAATTTTATTTTGTGAAAATTCGTCGCCCACATAAAAATCAAAATTGCGAGCAATTAATAACGACGAATCGGCCGACATTTCGTTTTTTACTGCAAACGAAGTACAACCCACCATGTGATATGTTATTAGAGCATGCCCAATATCATGTGCCGCATGATAATTTAATATTCTCGAATATGAGGGTCCAATAAAAGAATATTTTTCTGAACAATATTGCGAAATACCATAAATTTCCTGTAAATTTTCGAGTGGAATATTTTTATCAATATTTCTATTAAAAAATGCAACTATATATTTTAAAAAGTTAAGATACGAACGCGATGGAACCATTTTTAAAATTTCATCAACAAATGCTTTCTCTTGATATTCAATAAGCGATTTTGCTAATTTACCTGTTGTAATGCCTCTTGTATATGGATTTCCATCAATATAAAGTTCCCACAAATTAAAAGTATTATGTTTTAACCAACTATTATTACACGTTGTTATGCTATCATTAACTTTATTAATTTTAAGATTATTAGTTAATTGTGGGACTTTTGGCGGTTCCACTTTTAGTGAAACAAAGAACAACAACAAAGCAATAAATAAAAAAATTAAAAAAAACATAAGCCGCTTAAGCCATCTATATGGTTTTTTACTGGGCATCATTTATTTTTTTTATTAAATAATCAAAACCTATAATTTCGCCACAGGTTAATAACGAGCCAATTGTTACGCCTAAAATACCATGTAAATTAATATTTTGACCTGTTAGCAATAAATTTGGAATTTTTGTACGTGGTAAAATATAGGTATTTAATGGATTATTACAATCTTTCATTATACCATAAGCCGAACCATTTATTGTTCCAGTATAATCGCGGTTTGTAAGTGGTGTTGATGTATAATATGCTTTAATTTTGCTAGATATACCGGTAAAAGTTTTTTCTACTTCTGAAATAAGTTTCTCTGCCTTTTGTTTTTTAAACAATTTATATGCTTCCCCTCTATGTTCAACTTTTGTGTTTTCCCATTGTAATAACTCATCGTATTTCATATAAGTAAGAATTATCATACTTTCAGCAAACTCTGTCGATTTTGATGAAACTGGTGTATAAAGCATATATCCATCAGGCCAAGTATTTGGCGAATATGTTTCTGTACCCCAAACGTTCTGATTATTATATTTATAGTAATTATAGTTCATATACTTAAACTCATTTTCTTTAAAAACAATATACAGTGAAAACATTGAAAATGTTTGTTCAAGCGAGTGTAATCGTTTTTTATAAACCTTTCTAATTAAATCGGAATTAGTAAGTTCGATGGTTTTTTGTGGGTTAATATTAGAAATAAAATAATCGGATTTAATTTGATTTCCATTACTAAGTTTTATGTGCGATATGTTTTTATTACTTCCCGAAACAAACTCAACAACTTCTGCTTTGGTAATAATTTCCCCACCATTTTTTTTTATTCCATCTGATAAAATTTCTGATATTTGCGAACCACCATCAACCATTCGCCAAGAACTTTGAATAAGCGAATAGTTTATTATTCCATGTAAATATAAAGGCGAAGATTTTGGGTTACCTGTATATAATGTGTTTAATCCAGCTAAAACATTTTGAAGTTCGTAATTATCGGTTAATGAACAAATATAATCGTGTGTGTTTTCGTAAAAATATTCGTTTACAAGCATTCCATTAGCTGATGGTTTATACTTTTGTTTAAGTAAATTATTTAGAAAATTACCTATATCTTTTATTTTATCTGTATATTTTGTTATAGCATTTTGTTCGTTAGGGAAATACGAAATTAATGTTTTAGTAAAATTATCAAAGCCTTGTGCAAAATCATATTTTTTACCAGCAATATCAATAACATCAAACGAGTTAATGTCTAATCGTTTTAATTTTAATTTTTGAGTTAATCCAAAATATTTAAACAAATAATTTAATGGTTCACCTTCGCCCATGCTACCAAAATAGTGCATACCAGTATCAAAAACACACCCATTTCTTACAAAGGTTTGTAAGCAACCGCCAAGCTGTTTATTTTTTTCAACAATAGTAACCGAATATCCCTCATTGCTCAAAATATATCCACAAAGCAATCCTCCTAAGCCAGCTCCAACAATTACTACATTTTTATTGTTTATCATTTATTGTTTTAGTTTTTAGTTTGGGTTGGTTTAATTTTATTATTTTAATTTTTCGTTACTTTCAATAATTTTATTTACAAGATATTTGTGTCCAACAATTTCAGAGCAAGTCATTACCGAAGCTATTGTTACTCCTAAAATGCCATGTAAGTTTAAATTTTGACCAGTAAAAAATAAATTTTCGATTTTAGTTTTTGGTAAAATTATAGTTTTTAATAAATGTTTACTTTCTTTTAAAATTCCATAAGCTGACCCTTCGGGAGTACCTGTATAATCGCGATATGTAAGCGGAGTAGATGTATAATAATTATTAATACAACTTCTAATATTTGGGAATTTTTGTTCTGCTAAATCTATAAGTTGCTCAGCTTTTTTCTGCTTAAATTCAAGATATTCTTCACCTCGTTGTTCAATCCAAGTATTTTCCCATTTTTCTACATCTTTAATGCTCATATAACTCATTAATATTAAACTGTCGGCATACTTTTCCGATTTTGATGTTGCAGGGGTATAAAACATATAACTATCTGGCCATTTTTTTTGCGAATAATTTTCGGCCGACCAAACTGATGAACTGTTATGATAGTAATGATTATAATTTTGATATTCGAATGTTTCTTCTTTTAAAACAGCGTAAACAGTAAACATACCCATAGTGTTTTTAAGCGAATTTACTCTATTACGGTATGCATTGTAAACCTGATTGCCATCTATCATTTTTAATGTGTTAGCAGGATGAATATTTGAAATAACAATATCGGCATCAAAAACTTCTTTGTTTTTTGTTTGAACTGCTATTATTTTTTTTTCTTTAAATATAAATTTCTCGGCTTCTTTATTGCGCAATACATTACCACCATTAGCTTTAATTATTTTTGCAAGTTCTATTGCTAAATGATGACTCCCATCTACTAATCGCCACGAACTATTTATAAACGAATGATTAATAAGTGCATGTATATAAAATGGTGTGATTTTAGGCAAACCAGCATAAAGCATATTTGTTCCACATAAAACATTTTTTAACGTGTTATTATTTGTTAAATTATCAAAATATTCAGAAATGCTTTGCTCGTAATTATCCCAACCAATCATTTGATATTGCTCATTACTAAGATTATATAAAGGAAATTCGGAGCTTATTTTTTTTATATCGTTTATGTATTTTGTTATGGCATTTCTTTCATTTGGAAATTTTTGCACTAAAGTTTCAATAAAATTATTATGACCTTGAGCAAATTTATATTCTTCGTTGTTAAATGTTACAATTTCAAATCCATTCATGTCCATTCTGCGAAGTTTAAGCTTATCAATTACTCCAATATATTTAAAATATTTATAAAGAATTTGATTTTCAGCTAACCCTTCGGTATAATTTAAGCCTGTATTAAAAATACAACTTTTACGTGCAAAAACTTGAAGACAACCGCCAATTTGTCGATTTTTTTCAAGAACCGTAACATTATACCCCTCTTTACTTAAAATGCAACCTGTTAGCAAGCCACCTAACCCACTTCCAATTATTATTACTTTTTTATTAGCCACTTATTTTCAAAATTGTTTGCAAATATAAATAATTGCTCTTTAAAATGACAACACTATAAAATCAGAATAATTTGCAATTAATAATATATGGTCAATTAAGTAAAAACCTAAATTAAAATTTAAAAAATTTTTTACGATTCAACCACTTAAAACACAAATTTAACCTTATTGCGTTTGCAAATAAGTTTAGTTACGTCTCTCGAATTTTTTATAACAACAGGCAAACCACCACCTGGTGTTGACCAATGGCTTGAATAGTAAAAATTTTTAAGTTCTTTATATTCAAAGTCGCACGAACTCGACGATAAGAATTTTTTTCCAGGTAACCAGCCTTGAGTGCTTCCTTTCCAATTATTGGTATAACGCATAATGGTAGCTGGAGTTGCAACATCAATCATGTCAATATTGCTTTTTATATTTTCTATTTTTTCTTCAATTGCCTCAATTATTTTATCACTAAATTCATTTTTTTCTTTAAAATATAAATCGTAATTCGAATTACGTAAATTAATCCAATATTCTCCATTTTGCGTGTATAAATTAACTGCAATAAGCGAATGTCCTTTTGGTATAATACTTTCATCAAAGTTTATAATTCTAATTTCAATTCGTTTATATATTGCTCCATCAGGCGAAACAATTTCATTTTTTAAAGGAATACTAAAATAATGTGGCAAATTATTCAAATCTATACTAACTCCATACGAAAACAACATTGACGAAAAAAATACTTTATACTTATTTAATTTAACTAATTCTTCACATTGTTTATTTCTATATTTTTCGTCAATTAAATTAAAAAATGTATGATACCAATCGGCTGTTGATAACACAATATCCGATTTTATAATTTCATTATTTCTTAATCTTATACCAATTGTTTTGTTATTTGTTGTTTCAATGTTTTTTACATCGGCATTATAATTAATTTTTCCCCCTAACTCATTATACTTTTCTTCGAGTTTATTAGTAAAACTAATTGATCCACCCATTGGATAACCTGCACTTTTATTATCGAAATAAGCCAACGGTAAGGCTAGTACCAACATTTTTACAATATCATTTTCGTATAATAATTTAAAAGATTCGTTTAAAAATGGATCTTTAAATTTTTGAGCAAATTCGATATTTGTTTCTCGACTCCATTTATAAACAACAGGCAAAATTTCTAAATATTTAGCCATTTTAACACCTTCAATAACCGACGATAAAAATGGCAGTTTTTTATTAATAGGTGGCAAATCAAATTTTTGCAATAATTTTATTCGTTTTATAAATCTTTGAATTAAAGGCTTATCGATTGGTGATAAATCAATTAAATAATTTTTTAATTTTTCTAAATCAGTGTAAAAATGAAACGTGTTATCTCCATATTTATCAACATTATTGTTTAATTGTATATCAATTTTAAGCTCATGATTAACAAAATCAATAGATTTCATATCAATAAGCTCCGACCACATTTGATAAAACGAGCTTCCAACATCGGAACCAATAATCCAATGAGCCGAAAAATTAATAGTGTAACCTTTTCTTTTCCAACTTGTACAAAGTCCACCCGAACTAGAATGTTTTTCAAAAATTTGAGTTTTAAATCCACACATTTGCAAATAACAACCTGCAGTTAAACCCGAAATTCCCGAACCAATAATATTAACCGTTTTATTCAATTATTTAAATTTAATATTATAATTTTAACTCCCCTATCCCTTGTCTTACAATAGCTATCTCACCACCTGTGCAATCAACAACTGTTGATGCAATATTATTACCATATCCGCCATCAATCATAATATCAATTTTTTCTTTATAACGTTCATAAATTAATTCGGGGTCGGTTGTATATTCAACTATTTCATCATCATCAATTACCGAAGTGGTAAAAATTGGATGACCTAACTCTCTAACTATTTCTAATGCTATTGAATTATCCGGGATTCTTATTCCAACAGTTTTTTTCTTATTCAATTTAAACATTTTAGGCACGTTACTATTTGCCTCTAAAATAAATGTAAACGGACCAGGTAAATTTCTTTTCATAACCTTAAAAACCAAATTATCGAGTTGTTTGGTATAATCGCTTATATGACTGAAATCGTGGCAAACTAAGCTAAACTGTGCTTTTTCGGGATCAAGATTTTTTATTTTAGCTATTCGCTCAACTGCTTTAGATGAATATATATCGCACCCAATACCATAAATTGTATCGGTAGGATAAATAATTACACCATCTTTTTTTAAAATTTTTACAATTTTTTGAACCTCTTTTGGATTCGGATTTTCGGGAAAAATTTTTGTTATCATAATAAAATAATAAACATCAAATTTACTTTTTATTCATTGTTTTACAAAATGAAATTTAAACATCAAATAATCTTAAGTTTATAAATATTTTATACTTTTGTAAAAAATAACCATTATGAAAAAAATAAAATTAAGTTTTTTTATTGTTATTTGCTCATTTTTAGCAATTAACAGTTTTGGTCAAGAAACAAATCCAAAACACATTAACTTTTATAACAATTCGCAAAATATTGAAACAGCCGATTATATTATATCAATTGAAGATGTTGTTTCGACAATAAAATCGGCAAAATTTAAAATTAAAATATCAAATAAAACAGCCGATTATATTTTATTTAAAAGCGAAGAGTGTATATTTAAATCTGGGGTAATTATAGTAAACCCTACCGAAAAACCAATATTTATTGAACCGTACTCAACAAGAAATAAGGTTATTGATTTTAAAGGTACCGATAATTTTCATGTTGATAAATTTGAAGTTGAAATAAAAGGTTTATATAAAGTTATTGTTGGCGAAACAAATTTTACGGCAACCGATTTTCAGTTACCACCAAACGCAAAAGACTTTACAACCGGACCATTTAATTGTACTCTTTTAAAAACAGAACAAGAAACTCAAAGCACTTGGGCAAAATTTAGTTGTAAATACAACGGACAAAAAATTGGTTTTATAAACCCAGCAAAGTGTGTTGTTAAATTACCCGATGGAAAAGAATTCGCATCAACAAATCTTAAATCAAAAGCCGAAATGATGCTTCCTGGCGAAGAATCGAAGTTTACCGCAGAATTTCAAATTCAAGCTAAAACTGCCGATATGCAATTTACAACTATGAATATTGTTTGGAAAGATGCCTTTTCAGAATCTGTTGCAAAACCTTTAGCTACGCATAAAGCTACGTTTGAAGTTGATGCTACTAAAACTGCAGCTAAAAATAAAAAATAATTAATTTTGTTTTTATTTTTTCACTCGCTGGAAGCGAGCGATAGTGTTAGTATAACAAATTGCAAAATAGTAAATATCTAATTTTGAATAACAAAAAATTATCATTACGAGTGAAGATGTTTCGCTAATCACTCAACATGACAAAAAGAATTAAGGTTGTAATTCCGAGTGAGCGAGAAATCTATTTGCCTTTGTTTGTGTCTTCACAAACAATATAAATA
>JAVHRJ010000273.1:0-3843 GCA_036171595.1 Bacteroidales bacterium | reverse complement strand
AATTAATGCGAAATAATTAACTTCTGAAACATTCGCTTTTCTTTTGTTTGCACCTCTATAACATACATTCCTGTTGGTAATAGTGAAGTATTAATTTTAATTTTGCTTTCTGAAAATGTTTGTTGTATTAACAATATGCCTTCGATTGTATAAAGTTCTACTTTTTTTATGATTTGCTCATTATTTGTTGTTATTTCAAAAGAAGTGTTGGCAGGGTTGGGGTAAATTCTAAGGTCTACCGGATTTTTAAGTTGCAAAATTCCTGCGTTTGCACTCTTTGTAATATTCATAACACGAAGATTTACCGATTTGTTTTTCAGTTGCACTAAATAAACACCGTCGGGATAACTGCCACCAAAAAACATAAAAGAATAGCTACCTTGATTTATTATAGAGTCAATAAACGGTTGGTAAATTATTGTACCCCACCGATTGTAAATATTAATTGTCAACGTATCTCTGGTCGCTGTATAATAACTAATAGTTGTGTTAGCTACAAAAGGGTTGGGGCTGCAACGCAGAGAGTCAGCATTTGTCGAAAAGCCTGAAATTGTCGAACTGCACAACATTGTCAGCAAAGCAAATATTTTTAATTTTTTCATAATTATCTGAAATTTACATATTATTGGTATGTTTGGTTAACTCTATTGTTGATATTTACTGTTTTATTAATTTAATTGTTTCAACTCTGTTATTTATTTTAACACTAAGAAAATACAAACCAGAAGAAATATCGCTGACATTTATTTTAATATTATGTGAACCAATATTTTGTTTACCTAAATTAATCTCTTTAATCTTATTTCCAATATAATCATACATTGTGAAGTATAGAATAACACTATGGTTAAGATTATATGTAACATATAAAACATCGTTCAAAGGATTTGGATATGCAAATAAATGAACATCATTGTTAAATAATTCACTAATACCTGAACTACAATTGCTTGTTGAAGATGGTATCATTTGAGTGATAAAACCACATGAGTGAATCTGTTGACTTTTTTGAAATATATAATTACCACCATTTACTGCATCAGGGCTACTATATATATCTAAGCGGTTATAATAAGGAATATTATTAATGGGACTGCTTTTATCTGCATAAAACAAAATATCAGTAGTATCATTTACATGGTCTAATCCATGGGCATGACCAAGTTCATGTTGAGCTACAGCAAAAAAATCATGTTGATTAGGCAGAAGATTTAGAGTATAGCTTGTATCGTAAAGCCATGTTTTTGCAACATTGTTAAAATCTCTTGAAAATCCAATATCAATATCTTTAAAATACCCTATTGTATCACCGCTATCATCTTTACACAAATACATGGTTGAAGGGAAATATGTGCTTCCTAATGGAGTACCATGAAAATTATCGTCCATATATATTACAGAAATGTCATCTTCTAAGTGCTGTGCTGTAGTAATGCCTTTTATTGCCCAATTAATTTTTGTATTACATGACCATCGGCGTAATGCAGTTCTTACGGAAAGTTCTCTCTCGGGTGAATTTGTAATGCTTGTATCTAAATAAAAGTATTTAGTAGTATCACCATAATCTGGAATTACTCTCATAGGTACTTTTTTATATGCTGAAGTATAAGTATGATATGGAAAAGTCTTATTTGCATAAGATACTTCAAGATGAGAGACTGAATTTGGAACAGTTGTAACACCATCGCTCCTCCATACAAAAACATTTCCGGAACCAACACCTTTCCCTTTAAATATTGATGGTAAAGTATCAACTCTTGATGGTACAATAAATTTTATTTCTGTATCGCTCCATAATAAGTAATCAATATAATCAAAATCAAAAATCGTATAACTACAATTTTCGTCATTACACATCCAAATTTGACTTGTTCCTCGTGTGTTACCGAAATTAGAACCTTGAATAGTAAGTACAGAATTAGTCCCCGATGTAATTGTATTTGTGGACATACCAGTAATAACAGGTGGTGGACATAAAGTATGGTTTAAATCCATGCCATAATTAACATTATCATAAGGATTGAAACCTGACATTGGGTCAACTGACTGGCTAAAAAAATAAGCCGTAACCATGGCAGTATTTGATTGGTCTGTAAAAGATAAATCGGTTGATCCAGAACAATCTTGAATTTCAATTTTGATATGCAGTAACTGTTGTTGCGAAGTAGTTATTAATGTTCTGTTCCATGAGGTCAAATTATAATCTGCATAAAAAGCAAATCTAAAAATATTAAATGCGTCATCAATTACCGTTGTATCGGGGTCGGTATATGAAGGGTCGGTAAAATTAGTTCCTTTAGTAATTGTAATTGTATTATTAGCAACTATACTGTCGCCAAATGCAGTAGTATTATATTGAATGGCAAATGCTGCATTATCTAAATAAGTACTATTGTTATTACCACTAACCATAATATCAAATTCAAAGTATTTTGGACTTGTTCCTGTTTCGGTTGGATTTGCAAACGAAAAAGAAATATCGTTAGTAAGTAATGTTGCACATACATTTTGATGTTGCTTTATGTTTAGAAGTGAATCTTGAGGGAATACATTCCATTGGTTTTTCCCTTGATTCCAGTCGGTTTCTCCTTTATCAATCGGAAATTTTCTGCGTAAATCGTGTGCTTTGGTAGAACCATTTGGGGGTACATTCCAGCCACCGTTGCCCGGATTTACTCCAATTTCTCCGATTTTATCAATGTAATTGCTTTGTCCCTGATTTAAAACTACTGCATCGTTTCCGTCAAAATTCATTTTAACATCTGTTTGATTTGCTTTAGCAAGAATGTCGGGGTCTGCATTAGGGTGAGAGATTACATACGTTTCTTTGGGATTAACATTACCCTGTAGTTGAATTTCTAAAGGAGTAGGTGCACCGTTTTGAAATATTTTTATTGAATAACCATTTAAACTTTTTATTGAATCGGTAGGATTGTAAATTTCCAATACTTTATTTTTGTTTGGTCCGTCAATATATTCTGAAATAAAAAATTCTTTGCAAGAGTTTGATTTATTATTTTGAGAGGCATTTTGCATTCTAATTTGCAAATGCTGCATATAGTTGTTGTAGTTTTTCAGCCGTTGGGCATAGTTAATTTTAGGACTATTAACATTATTTGTTTCACTTTTTATTTTTTCTACATCTTTTTTTTTATTGTTTTCGTTTTGGGAAATTATGCTTTCCTTTTTTAAATAGTCCATTAATTCTTCTTCGGAATTAAATTCTTTTTCAAATCCTTTTATTTTAAGAAATCCTTCAGTTCTATTACTATTATCAATACGTCTTACACCGTTATAATAATAAAATAAACAGTTTCTTGTATTACAAATAGGTTCTAAAATAATAGAATTTTTTGTTTGAATGATTCTATTCCAGAGTTGTATTTTGGGTGGTAAATTTTTTAGATTACTTTTATATGGATTACAAAAGAATAAATAAGTACATCCATATCCTAATCTAAATTTTTTTTCTTCTTCAGGAGTTAATGTGGCATCAAGGTTCAGAACACAATTTTCACTTTCAGTAAAAACAAATTGCTTAGGTGATTCTGCTATTAATATAATTGTGTCTAACTTTAAACCATCTCCTTTATAAATTGAGTTAATTTCAATTGGATAGGCTATCATCCAAATACCATTCTCGGTTTTAAAAGGGATTTCTGCAAGTTCTCGTCCTTTAAAAATAAAGGGAGCATTTTTAAGACTGTTTAAATCTTGTGAAAATGAACTTTGAACAAATAACCCTAAGGTTATTATTGTGATTAAAAATAAATACTTTTTCATAATTGATTTTTTTTAATTTGTAAATATAATGATTTTTTGTTTAACAATTTATTATTCTGT
>JAVHRJ010000272.1:0-18056 GCA_036171595.1 Bacteroidales bacterium | reverse complement strand
CTTGCAAATAATTGTGTGTTATTTTTAAATTAACTATCTGATATTTAATATATATAATACTTTTTAAGGGACGACTATAAAATTAAAAATTCTCCATCCAATTTCGTCTTCTAAGAAGCTTTAAATCCTGTAATACTGCCGATTTTACATTAATCTGGAAACTATAACTTTTATAACTACCAAATGGTATCCAAGAAAAACGCATTTCCCAACAATGTAAATCCCTGTATATATTAATGTTAGTATAAGTGAGTTTTCTGCTTTCAATATCATAACCCGATTGAACCGAAACTTTCCATTTACTAGTTAAATTAACATCACCCGAAAAACTAAGAGTTTTTGTTATTGTATGTTTAAATTTATAAGTTTCATCGTTATATTGAGTTGAATAATTCAAACTTAAATCAGTTCTAAATGTCCATGGAATTTTAAAGTCAACATAATAATCTAAATAATTTATTGGAAGTCCAGAGTTTATAGCCGCTTGCTTCGACACTTCTGTTTGGTTATTCTCTTTTTTCTTAAATCCATCAGAAGTAAGAGCGAAACCAGCCGAAAGAGAGCCAGATTGTAAACGCCCAATTGTTTGGTTTTTTTTCCATTGCGACATTTTAAGTTTTCTGCCTAACGAATCGTATGCATACGGATCAACAATTCCACCAAAATTTATATCTATTAATTTAAAAAGATTTGTTCGGCCTTGAATACTAATTGACGACCATTTCATAGAATCGAGTGCCATGTTATAACTGCTTCCAAAATATAAACTTTCGAGCAAAACTATTTTTTTTGTACCTGTAATAGTATCAGTTTTTGATTTAACTTTTAATTCCAAATTATTACCCAAACTTAAATTTATTGCACCATATTTACCTTTTGGCGGAGCCCCAAAAATTCCGTTACTAAAATAAGAATACGTGTCGGTTCTACCTATTGTGTCTTTTTGCACTGTTTCGTAATAACCATATTGTTTTTTTGAGTAATCTGGACGATAACTATAACTTACACTTGGTGTCATCATATGTCGCAAAGCAATAATTTTTGCATTAGGATTACGACTTTGAAAAAAACCATAAAGTTTAGTTGTTAATGGAATTGAAACTATATAATCGCCTGCCCTTTTAAATCCATTAACAGTATCGGTATTTAAATATGCAGGAATTGTATCTGTTGGAAAATTTTGTGTTGGCAACCAGGTTTTATTAATAGTTTTTAAATACCAACGTTCAGTATATGTAAGCGATGGATTTAACATAAAAAATTTCATAACTTTTAATGAAGTAGAAACTGGCACGCTGTGCCTAATTCCATTATTAAAATTATGCAATGTTTGTTCGGTAAACAATTTATTTTCTTTTGTTTCGATAGAGTTAGATAAATTAGAATTATACGAAACTCCTATGTTTTCGTAAATACTTTGATACCAATGAGCTTTTCCAACTCTATTTTTTGATTTAAAAAATGTTTGTCGCGACATTGATAAATTAAGCTCAGGCAAACTAATGCTTACCGTGCTATCTAAAAGATTTTGGCTGTGTCTAAAGTTTGCCGAAAAATTGAAAGGTGAATTAGGCCATCGTTGAACATACGAAATATTTGATTGTACGCTACTTTGCAGTCTGTTATCGACACTATAATTATTATATTTATTATATGAACTTGAACCAAAATTGACATTTGCCGAAAACGTATGATTAGGGTGGGCTTTAGAATCTTGAGTATGCATCCACCTCAACCAATATGTATTTGAATTAGAATAATTTGGGAACTCCTTTTCGCCCATAATTAGCTTTGAGTAGCTTATGTTTAAGTTACCATTATATTTATATCGTTTTTTATAATTCGATAATAAACTACCTCCCCACGAACCTTTCGAATAAATTTCGCTTCTAATTATAGCATCAACATAATCGCTAATTGCAAAATAATATCCCCCACCCTTTAAAAAAAAGCCACGATTAATTTCTTCACCATATTCAGGAATAAGTATGCCCGACTTATTTCCTTTTTTGTTAGGGAAAAAACCAAACGGAATTCCAAGCGGAATAGGAACATCTTCAATTACTAGGTAAGCTGGACCTGATATAATTTTTTGATTAGGAATTACTTTAGCTTTAGTTAAGTTAACATAAAAATGAGGATGTTCGAGGTCGCAAGTTGTGTACAAACCATTTTTTAAACAAACATTTCCATCGGCTAATCTTTTAGTACGTTCGCTATGCAAAAAACCACCCGATTGCTCGGTAATAACACCAGTAATAATACCTTTCTTTGTTTTAAAATTATAACGAAGAGAATTTGCAGTAAACTCATCACCACCATCTTTAAATTGTGGCTTCCCAACTTCTTTACCCGTGCTATCTTTAACCCCTGATGCAAATGCCTCATCTTTCCCAAAATTTATTTCTATATAATTGGCCTTTAATTCAATTTCTTTATAATTTATTTGTGCGGCATTATATAAATATACTTTTTGTTCATTAATATTAAATAACATCGAATCTGTTGCAGTATATTCAACTGGAGCATCAACCCTATTACCTTTTTTAACAACTGTAACTTTTGTTGTATCTTTACCTAATGAGTCGATTGCCACTTTAGTACCATCAGTAAATTTAAGAGTATCTACAATAGGCAAAACAGAATCGCTAGGAACAACATTTTGACAACTAGCTGATTCCCCAAAAATAGTTAGAAAAAAACTAACTAAAATAATATAAACATAATATTGTACGAATGTATTATTTTTGTGCAAAATTTCGTTTTATTTAAAACTTCAAAACTAATCAAAAATTTTGATGCACGATATAGGTATATCAAACATAATTAATAGAAAAGCTATAATTCGCAATGGATTGCTGTTATTGTTAATTTTATTTAATTTTAAAATTACAGCTCAAAACTCAAACAATAATTACAAATTAAAAACTGTAGTTATTGATGCCGGGCATGGAGGCAAGGACCCTGGAGCAGTTGCAAATAAAGGGAAAGAGAAGGATATTACTTTAGCTGTATCTTTAAAATTAGGAAAATATATCGAAAATAATTGTAAAGATGTAAAAGTAATTTACACAAGAAAAAAAGATGAATTTATAGAGTTATTTAAAAGAGCACAAATTGCAAACACAAATAAAGCCGATTTATTTATTTGTATTCATGTAAACAGTAGCAAAAAAACCGACCCATACGGCACAGAAACTTTTGTAATGGGATTATATAAAACTCAAGGCAATTTAGATGTTGCTATGACAGAAAATTCGGTTATTACAAAAGAAGACAACTATCAAAATCAATACGAAGGTTTTGACCCTCATAGTCCAGAAGCTTTTATTATTTTTTCGTTATATCAAAATTCTTACTTAGACCAAAGCCTAAACTTTGCTGCAAAAATTCAGAAACAATTTTCGCAAAAAGCAAAACGATTAGATCGTGGTGTAAAACAAGCAGGTTTCTTAGTACTTTGGAAAACTGCAATGCCAAGCATTTTAACCGAAATCGGATTTTTAAGTAATGCCGAAGAAGCTCAATATTTGCTTAACGATGAAAATCAAAATCATATTGCACTATCAATTTTTAGTGCTTTTAAAGAATATAAAAACGAAATTGAGGGGAATACAGATAATTCAAATATAATTGAAAATACAATTACTGTAAATCCAATAATTAAAGCTGATACATTAAATAACAATTTATCATTATTCCCAAATAACAAAGCAAATAATGACTCAATATATTTTTACGTTCAAATAATGTCGTCTGTAAAAAAAATCAATATAAATTCGGAACAATTTAAAGGAGTAAAAAACATTAACGAACTTAACATTGATAATTGTTATAAATACACCTATGGAAAATCGACATCTTTTAGTGAAATTGTTAAAATACAAAAAGAAATTAAATTACAATTTCCTGATGCATTTGTAATTGCATTAAAAGGCGAAAAAAAAATTCAAGTAAATGATGCAATAAAACAAACAATGAATTAATTTTAGCAAAAAATAATAATAAATGGCTTTTAAAATTTCAAACGAAGTAAAAATTGGTGTTTTGGTTTCTATAGCCATTTTTATTGCCATTTGGGGATATCAATTTTTGAAAGGGAAAAATTATTTCGAAAATAGAAATACATTTTATGTCGTTTATGATAAAGTTGACGGTCTTTCGGAATCGAGCCCGGTGCTAATAAATGGGCTTAAAGTTGGATTAGTTACCGATATTAAATTTTCGTACGACACCTTAAATAGGATTATTGTAAAAATGCTAGTTGATAACGAATATCAAATTCCAGACTCAAGTGTTGCAGAAATATACAGTGTTGATTTAATGGGAAGCAAAGCAATTAGATTAAATTTTAGCAAATTAAAGAAATTTTATAATTCAGGCGATACATTGTCATCAACAATTGAGCAAGATTTAAAATCACAAGTAAGTGCTCAAATGTTACCGCTAAAAGCAAAAGCCGAAGAACTTATGCTTTCTATTGATTCGGTAATGTCGGTAGTACAAAATATTTTTAACGAAAACACTCGCGATAATCTTTCAAAAACTTTTGCAAGTATAAAAGAAACGATAAAAAATCTCGAAAGTGCATCAATATCGCTAGATACACTTATGCGCAACGAAAAATACGTACTAGCACGTATTTTTGCAAACGTTGAATCAATTACAAATAACCTAAAAAATAACAACGAGCAAATAACTTTAATACTTAACAATTTCTCATCATTAAGCGATTCATTGCAAAAATCAAATATTAAAAATACTATTCAAAATGCAAATACAGCATTAATGCAAGCCAACAATATATTAGGAAAAATAAATAGAGGCGAAGGATCGTTTGGGTTGCTTATTAACAACGACTCCTTATACAGAAACTTAGAAAATGCGTCAAGAAACCTTGATAAACTCATGTTAGATTTTCGTGAAAATCCAAAACGTTATGTTCGATTTAGCCTATTCGATTTTGGAAAAACTGTTGTAGTAGATGAAAACGGAAATAAAATAAAGAAAAGAGTTAAAAATAACTCAATCGATACAACAAAAACAACTTCCGATAACACTATAATATATAAGGTACAAATTCGTTCTGCCATAAAACAAATTTCAAAAAACTCTAAAGAATTTAAAGGTATTAACAATATAGAAGAAAATTATTTTGATGGAAGATATAAATACACAATAGGTAAATACTATAATTTAAATGATGCAATAAAATATCAACAAGAAATAACTTCTCTTTTTCCAGATGCATTTGTTGTTTCTTATCAAGGAAAACAACAAATACCAATTCAAGTAGTAAAAAAATAAAAAAATATTCTAAAAAATAATTGCAATAATATCTTTTTTAAATTAATAAAAGATTACTTTTGCAATAAACGAAAACGTTATTCTTTAAAACATACTAACAAACAACAATGCAGAGCTTTACACATATTCAATTTTCTAGATATGTTTTTTTGACAAACGTAAATAAGTTTTTAGCAACCAATTGTAAAAAAAAATTAAAAAACAATAGCAATTAAATTTTTTTTTAAACTATTTTTTTTACAATATTGCTGTACGAAAATATTGAACTGATAAAATTAAAATACGTCTGATATATAATGAGTAAGAATCATGTTGATGTTTGGAATAGTTGCTTAAAAGTAATTAAGGACAACGTGCCTTCAATTAGTTTTAAAACATGGTTTGAACCAATTATTCCTTTAAAAATAGAAAATAATGTTTTGACTATTCAAGTTCCTAGTCCATTCTTTTATGAATATTTAGAAGAACAATATATAGACATTATTAGTAAAACATTACGCAAAGAAGTTGGCGACAACGTAAAATTAGAGTATAATGTTGTAATGGATAGTAATTCGCAATCAAACTCAAAACCATATACTGTAAAATTACCAGCAAGAAATAAAACAGATTTAAAAAACCAACCTGTATCAGTACCATTAGATACAGACAACATTTCAATAAAAAACCCATTTATATTACCAGGCATTAAAAAACTAAACATCGACCCACAACTCGATCCCGATAAATCGTTTGGTAATTTTGTTGAAGGTGAATGTAATCGATTAGCTCGTTCAGCCGGATATGCTGTAGCATGCAACCCCGGTGGAACTGCATTTAACCCATTATTTATATATAGTGCAAATGGATTAGGAAAAACACATCTTAGCCAAGCAATTGGAATTGAAGTAAAAGAACGTTTTCCAGAAAAAACAGTGCTTTATGTACAAGCCCATAAGTTTATTACACAATTTATGGACTCTACACGAAATAATAATCGTAACGATTTTGTTCATTTTTATCAAATGATTGATGTTTTAATTATTGATGATGTTCACGAATTATCTGGCAAAGAAAGAACTCAAGATATTTTCTTTCACATATTTAATCACCTACATCAATCAAACAAACAGCTTATAATTACTGCCGACAAACCACCAGTTGAGATACAAGGAATTGAACAACGGTTACTTTCGCGTTTTAAATGGGGATTAGCCGCAGATTTACAACCACCAGATTTTGAAACCCGTATTGCTATTCTAAAAAAGAAAATATATAACGATGGCATAGAATTAACCGACGAAATTATTGAATATTTAGCTTCACATATTAACAATATGCGCGAAATTGAAGGAGCACTAATATCAATATTAGCACATCTTACACTTAATAAAAAAGAAATTACTTTAGAACTTGCAAAACAAATTATAGATAAACTTGTTAAAAGTACTCGTCGAGAAATTTCAATTGATTTTATTCAAAAAATTGTTTGCGATTACTTTAATATGCAAGCCGACCAACTTAAATCTAAAACACGTAAACGTGAAATTGTTCAAGCTAGACAAATAGCAATGTATTTTGCAAAAAACTTTACGAAAAGCTCATTAGCTGCAATTGGCTCTATTATTGGTGGAAAAGATCACGCAACTGTATTGCATGCATGCAAAACTGTAAGCAATTTAATTGATACAGACAAACGTTTCAAATTATATATCGACGAAATTGAAAAGAAACTCAAATTATAAAATGAAAAGCAGGTTTAATACCTGCTTTTTTTATAAATTTTACTAAAGGTAAATGATATTTTTAGTACCAAGTATATTATCATTTACTATATTCTTTCAAACAAGTATTTCTAACAATTTTTATAATTTACTAATGGCACTCATAAATAAATAGGTATCAATTTATATTTTACCAATTAATATTCTTATTGATATTAATGGAGACAGATGAATACATAACAATTAAAGCACCTTCGCAAGGTGTATATAAAGACCGCAAAAGCAGGTTTATTGGATTGGCTTTCCCTTTATCAAACGAAATTGAATTTAAACAAACTATCAAACAAATTAAAAAAGAATATAACGACGCAACACACTATTGTTATGCATACGTTATAGGTTTAAAAAGGGAAGTTTTTCACTCAAGCGATGATGGAGAACCTGCAAATACAGCAGGAGTTCAAATTTTAGGACAAATTAATTCTAATAATTTAACAAATATTTTGATTATTGTTATTAGGTATTATGGCGGAATAAAATTAGGTGTACCGGGCTTAATTAATTCGTACCGTTCAGCTACAACTGAAGCCATAAAAAATGCTGAATTAATTAAAGAACATGAAAAAATAAACTTAAAATTAACATTTGATTATTTACAAATGAGCACTATTATGTCATTGTTAAAAGAACATCACTGTCAAATAATTTCACAAAACTTTGAAGAATTAAAATGCAAAATTGATTTCAAAATAAGAAAAAGCTTTGAATCTGATTTTACAAATAAAATAAAACTTTTAAAAAATATAGAAACTCAAATAATATTATAAATAATGAAATTACTAAAACAACTTTGCAGTATTCATGCTCCATCTGGCGAAGAACTTAAACTAAAAGAATTTATTTTGTGGTGGGTAAACACAAACATGAATAACTGGAAAGTTAAACCAACTATATTAGACGATAGCGGACTACAAGATTCAATTGTTTTAGTTTTTGGAAAACCGCGAACTGCAGTTTTTGCACATATGGATTCTACAGGTTTTACTGCACGTTACAATAACGAACTAGTTTATATTGGGGGTCCAAACTTTAAAAATGGTGACAAACTAGTATTTGAAGAAAATAACAAAATACAAGAAACAAAAATTATTTTTGATAAAAAAACTGAAAAAGTATTTTGCGATTATAAAAAAATTCTTTTAACAGGAACAACTTTAACATATAAAGTTAATTTTAAAACAACTGAAAAAGAAATTTCTGCACCATATTTAGATAATAGACTTGGGGTTTGGGCTGCACTAAATATTGCCAAAAACATTGAAAATGGAATATTGGTTTTTTCTTGCTACGAAGAACACGGTGGTGGTAGTGTTGAAAAAATAGCAAAAATAATTTACGAAAAATATTCTATTAATCAAGCTCTAATAGCCGATACAACTTGGGCTACCGAAGGAATTTTTTTAAATAAAGGAGTGGTTGTTTCGTTACGAGATAAGTATATTCCACGTAAATTTTATGTCGATAAAATTTGTAACATTCTACAAAATAATAAAATAAAATTTCAATTAGAAGTAGAATCTTTTGGTTCAAGTGATGGTGGATATATACAAAAATGTGCCGAGCCTATTGATTGGTGCTTTATAGGCGTTGCCGAAGAAAATAACCATTCTAGTCAAGAAAAAGTTTCACTAACCGACATTAAATCCATGCTTAAAACATACGAAGTATTAATAAAAGAATTGTAAAATAAATATAAATAAAAAAACAACATGAAAAACAAAAGTTTAATTTCAATTCACGATTACTCAAAAAAAGATTATTTGAGAATTATGGATTTAGCAGAAGAGTTCGAAAAAAATTCTAGCAAATATGGAAATTTACTATCGGGGAAAGTAATTGCCACCTTATTTTTTGAGCCATCGACTCGAACACGTTTAAGTTTTGAAAGTGCTGTTCAAAGATTAGGAGGAAGAATTATTGGATTTACCGATGCAAACTCATCAAGCGTCTCAAAAGGCGAAACAGTAAAGGATACAATTAAAACCGTTTCGCAGTATTCAGACTTAATTGTTATGCGTCATCCAATTGAAGGAAGTGCAAGATGGGCAAGCGAAGTTTCTGATGTGCCAATTGTTAACGCAGGCGATGGAGCAAACCAACACCCAACGCAATGCTTATTAGACTTATACACTATACGTCAAACTCAAAACAAATTAGATAATTTAACCATAACAATGGTTGGCGATTTAAAATATGGACGCACTGTTCACTCATTAATTCAAGCGATGTCGTATTTTTCTCCAACTTTTCATTTTGTTTCGCCACAAGAATTAAAAATGCCTAACGAATACAAAATGTTTTTAAAAGACAAAAAAATAAAATTTGAAGAGCATAACGATTTAGGAGAAGTAATGAAAAAGTCAGATATAGTTTATGTTACACGAGTTCAAAAAGAAAGATTTTCGGATCCAATAGAATACGAAAAAGTAAAAAATGCTTTTGTATTAAAAAACAGCATGCTTGAAGGCACAAAAAAGAATTTAAAAATTCTGCATCCACTTCCACGTGTAAACGAAATAGCTCAAGATGTTGATAGTAACGAAAAAGCTTACTATTTTAAACAAGCACTAAACGGAGTTTATACACGTATGGCAATTATTTCATCAATTTTAGGACTAAAATAAAAATAACAATATGGAAACAAAAGATATGAAAGAATTAAAAGTAAGTGCAATTAAACAAGGAACAGTAATTGACCATATTCCTGCACGTAGCTTATTTAAAGTAATTTCTATACTTGAATTACAAAAAATGGATACTCAAATAACAATAGGTTATAATTTCGAAAGTAAAAGTATGGGACAAAAAGGAATTATTAAACTTGCTGATAAATTTCCTAGTCAAAAAGATTTAAATAAAATTGCTCTTTTCGCCCCTGAAGCAAAAATTAATATTATTAAAAATTACAAAGTTGTTGAAAAAGACATCGTTAAATTACCCGATACTATAGATGGTATTGTAAAATGTATGAATCCAAAATGCATAACAAACAACGAAACTGTTAAAACTAATTTTACAGTTGTTGAAAAAAAGAATGTTACATTAAAATGTAAATATTGCGAAAAAATTACCGATCAAGAACATTTTGAAATGAGATAATTATAAGAATACTGAAGTTGAGAATTTTTTCTCAACTTCTTTTTTTTTTATGTATTTTTTATTCAAATTTGTTTAAAATTAATTTTATGCCTTTAATTAAATCAATTTCTGGAATACGTGGAACAATAGGTGGTTTTGCAGGCGATAACTTAACCCCTTTAGATATTTTAAAATTTACAACCGCATATAGTCAATGGGTAAAAGAACAAACAAAATCTAAAAAATATACTGTCGTTGTAGGTAGAGATGCCAGAATTTCTGGTTCAATGGTTTCAAAAATTATTATTGGCACATTAACTGGTTGCGGAATTAATGTTATCGATTTGGGATTAGCATCAACTCCCACTGTTGAAATGGCTGTAATATTAGAAAAAGCCAATGGAGGCATTATTATTACAGCTAGCCATAACCCCAAACATTGGAATGCATTAAAATTATTAAACAACAAAGGTGAATTTTTACCAAATAACGATGGCAAAATAATCTTAAAATATTCCGATAACAAAACATACAATTATTCAGAAGTTGATAATATAGGTAATGTTATAACAATTAACAATTACAATAAAAAACATATTGAAAAAATTTTAAAGCTTCCATTAGTTGACATAAAAGCAATTGAAAAAGCTAATTTTACAATTTTAGTTGATGGTATAAATTCAGTTGGTTCAACAATTGTAAAAGAGCTGTTAACTGTTTTAAAAGTTAAAAAAATAATTGAGATTAACAATATACCAAATGGTAAATTTGCACATAATCCTGAGCCTTTGCCCGAAAACTTAATTGAAACAATTAAAAAAACTGTTTCATCAAAAGCTAATTTAGGTATTGTAGTCGACCCTGACGTTGACCGCCTTGCTTTTATATGCGAAGACGGAAGTTTTTTTGGTGAAGAATACACATTAGTTTCAATTGCCGATTATGTGCTATCTAAAACACCAGGTAATACTGTTTCAAATTTAAGCTCATCGGGTGCATTAAGAGATATCACCAATAAGTATAAAACAAAATATACTGCATCAGCTGTTGGCGAAGTGAACGTTGTTAAAACAATGAAAAGCACAAAAGCAATTATTGGTGGCGAAGGCAATGGGGGAGTTATTTATCCCGAATTACACTATGGTCGCGATGCAATTGTAGGTATAGCATTATTTTTAACTCATTTAGCCAAAAGTAAATTAAAATGTTCCGAACTTCGAAAAACGTTACCTAATTATTTTATTTCGAAAAATAAAATAGAATTAAAAGATAAAACTAACCCAGATAAAATAATTAGTAATATGCAAAATAAATACAAAGATTTTGATTGCATTACTGTTGATGGGTTAAGAATAAACTTTGATAAAGAATGGGTACACATACGTAAATCAAATACAGAGCCTATAATTAGAATTTATGCCGAATCGAATACTTTACAAAAAGCAGATAAACTTACAAATAAAATAATTAAAGAAATTAAAGAAGTAGCAAAACAATAAAAAAGTTTAAAATTTTATGTTTATTGTTCTAAGTTTAGTAAAAACAACTTCTCTTTTTGCAAACAACGAACGTTGAACTATAAACAAAAGGTTAACTTCTTAAACGCTTTCCCCAAATTTTCAACTAAATCACTTGCAATTAGCGATTCTTGACTTTTTTCTTCTGCTACAATATCGCCTGATAATCCATGAATATACACACCGAGTAATGATGCATGTAGCGAACTATACCCTTGAGCTAACAACGAAAGAATAATTCCTGTAAGCACATCGCCACTACCTGCAGTTGCCATTCCAGGATTTCCTGTAGAATTAAAATAACAATCTCCATCGGGACAAATAATTTGCGAATTGGCACCTTTTAAAACAATATACACATTATATTTTTGTGCAAATTGTTTAGCTTTTAAATGACGATGATATGAATTATCAGAATTTCCTGCAAGCCGATCAAATTCTTTTGGATGAGGCGTTAAAATTGAATTTTTGGGTAACAAATTTAAAAATTCTGCATATTGTGATATAATATTTAAACCATCAGCATCAATTACAATTGGTTTATTGCAACTTACAAATATTTGTTTTAATAAATCTTTAGTAGCATTTTCAGTTCCTATTCCAGGACCTATTCCTATCGCATCATATTTTTTTAAATCATTGTTATTTGTTACAAAATTTTCGTTTTCATCAACGCTTGCCATCACCTCTGGAACTGCAGTTTGAATAATTTCGTAACCACATTTAGGTACATGGGTAGTTAAAAGCCCAACACCCGTTCTTAAACATGCAAGTGATGATAATATTGCAGCACCCATTTTACCCTTGCTACCAGCAATGAGTAATGCATGTCCATAAATTCCTTTATGTGAAAATTTATCACGTTTGTGAATAATGTTTTTAATAAAGTCATTGTCTACATAAAAATAATTGGTTAATTCAGAATTAATAATATCTTTGTTAAGTCCAATTGGTAAGACATGCCAAGTACCAACAAATTTATTGTTTTCGGCAAAAAAGAAAGAAATTTTTGGAAACTGTAAGGTTAAAGTATAATTAGCTTTTATAATATTCTGAAAATTGTTTTCTGAATTGTTTTCGCCAAATAAACCTGATGGAATATCTATTGAAATAATTTTACAACCCGAATCATTAATTTTATTAATAATTTCAGAAACAAAACCTTCAACTTTTCGTGTTAATCCACTTCCAAAAATTGCATCAATAATAATTTCATCATTTTTATTTACTGTTTGGATATAAGTCAATGAGCTATTTTGTTCGTCATTGCGGGACTGACCCGCAATCTCCTTATAATTTGCTTCTACTTTACACGAATGAGATGGCGGATTTAATCCGCCATGACGTGTACCCGAACAGCAACCATTTTTAAATGAAATGCTATCAGCATTTTTTATAATTGAAAAATCTATATTTGATAACGACTTAAATCGTTCAATATTAGTTTGGCAATCATTTGAAAATTTTCCAGACACATTTAAAATGAAAACACGAACCGAATACCCGGCATTAAATAATAAACGAGCAACAACTAACCCGTCGCCACCATTATTTCCATTACCTGCAACAATTATAAATTTTTTATTTGTCGAAAAAAGCTCAACTATTTTTTTGAAAATTTCATTAGCAGCTCTTTCCATTAAATCTACTGATGATATAGGTTCATGTTCTATAGTATATTTATCAATATTTGAGATTTGACTCGTTAAAAAAAGCTTCATTTATATCAATTTAATAATCAAACAATTACAAATTTAAATAAAAATATTTACACAAATTTAGCTGTTATTAATTTAAGTACAATTGCTCATTAAAAATTATTTATAAATTTGTGAATTATAAAATTAACAATTAAAAAGAAAATTATGTTTAAAAAACATCCAAAAGGACTATTAACAGCTGCTTTGGCAAATATGGGAGAACGATTTGGCTTCTATACAATGATGGCTATTTTAGTGTTATTTCTTCAAGCAAAATTCGGTTTAAGTGGAACAAATGCTGGAGTTATTTACTCTATTTTTTATTTTTCGATATATATATTAGCATTTGTTGGGGGATTGATTGCGGATAAAACCAGAAATTACAAAGGAACCATACTTGCAGGATTAATTTTGATGGCAGTTGGATATTTTATAATTGCAATTCCATCACCCACACCATCGCCAAATAAAGTTCTTTTTTTAACTTTAACTTGCGTTGGATTATTTGTTATTGCTTTTGGCAATGGCCTTTTTAAAGGTAATTTACAAGCTTTAGTTGGTCAAATGTACGATAATCCCACTTATGAAAAAATGAGAGATTCAGGGTTTTCATTATTTTATATGTTTATAAATGTAGGAGCAATTTTTGCACCTCTTGCTGCAATTGGTGTAAGAAACTGGTGGCTAGGAAAATTCGGATATATTTACAATTCCGATTTACCATCATTATGTAATGCTCAACTTGATGGTACAATTAATTCTGATGCAGTTGCATCTTTAACTGAAATGGCTACAAAAGCAAGCAAAGCACCAGTTACAGATTTATCATTATTTGCAAACGATTATTTAAACGTATTTACTACAGGATTTCATTATGCTTTTGGTGTAGCTATTTTTGCAATGGCCATATCATTAGTTATTTATTTAATGAATAAGAAAAATTTTCCAAACGCAAAAAAAGTTGTTACCTCGGGAAACCCAATTGATTCAGATACAATTAAAATGGATATTAAAGAAGTTAAACAACGCATATATGCATTATTCGCAGTTTTTGCTGTAGTTATATTTTTCTGGTTATCTTTTCATCAAAATGGGTTAACACTAACTTTTTTTGCAAAAGAATACACCGATTTAAGTAGTATGAAATTATCATTAGGTAGCATATCGTTACAAGGAGCAGAAATTTTTCAATCTATTAATCCTTTCTTTGTAGTATTTCTAACGCCTATTGTTTTAGCATTATTTGGTTGGTTAAGAAAAAGAGGTCAAGAACCATCAACACCAAAGAAAATTGCAATAGGAATGCTTATAGCAGCATTAGGTTTTTTAGTAATGGCCATTGGCTCATATTTTAGTAACTTACCTTTACATTCAGCAATTAACCCCGAAGAAGGTGGAGTTCCTTTAGCTGAAAATTTAAAAGTTACACCGTTTTTACTAATTGCAACATATTTTATACTTACAGTAGCTGAATTATTTATTAGTCCATTAGGAATCTCTTTTGTTTCAAAAGTAGCACCACCTCAATACCAGGGCGTTATGCAAGGCGGATGGCTAGGTGCAACAGCAATAGGAAATTCTTTGTTATTTGTAGGTGCTGTATTTTATGATAGCCTTCCAATATGGGCAACTTGGACTCTTTTTGTTGTAGCATGTTCAATTTCAATGTTTACAATGATATTTATGCTTAAATGGCTTGAAAGAGTTTCGAAATAATATGATAAAGAAAAGGCTGATAAAACAGCCTTTTTTTATTTAATTTGAATAACATAGAAAAATACAATAATTACTCAACTTGGATTCGCAAACAATTTAACGAGCGAGTTCAAAAAATTTCTGTTGATGCAGGTTTTACTTGTCCCAACCGCGATGGAACAAAAGGTTTGGGTGGTTGTATATATTGTGATAACAAAACATTTAGTCCTTCATATTGCTCGTCAAGAAAAAGCATTACGCAGCAATTAAACGAAGGCATTAATTTTTTCTCAGAGAAATATCCAACTCAAAAATACATTGCATATTTTCAGGCCTATACTAATACTTATGCTAATTTAAATATATTAGAAAAGTACTATAATGAAGCTCTTTCACACCCTAAAGTAATTGGGCTTGCAATTTCAACCCGCCCCGATTGTGTTAATGATGAAATACTAAATTTAATTGCAAAGCTTTCAAAATTGCATTTTGTTACACTTGAATTTGGAATTGAGTCAACAAATAACGAAACCTTAAAATTAATTAATCGCTGTCATACTTTCGACGATTCAAAAAACGCAATTTTTAAAGCGTCTGCTTTAGGCATAACAATTGGTGCTCATTTAATTTTAGGTTTACCAGGCGAAAACAAAGAACAAATTATAAAACATGCTGAAATTATTTCGAGTTTACCAATTTCAATATTAAAACTACATCAATTACAAATAATTAAAGATACCAAACTATCTGAATTATACCAGCAAAACTCAGAATTTGTTAAACTATACACTGCTAATGAGTATGTTGATTTAGCAATTGATTTTATCGAAAACCTATCGCCAAACATCGTAATAGAACGGTTTACAAGCGAATCGCCTCGCGAAAAAATTATAGCACCCAATTGGGATGGATTAAAAAATTTTGAAATTGTTGATAAAATTAAAAAACGAATAATTGAAAGAAATACGTGGCAAGGTAAATTATATGAAGAAAATTTATAAAATAATTGTTAATAAATTACACATTATTATAACATAAATCAAACAATAATTTATAAAAATTTTATTTTGTGTTGTATCCCCATTTAATATAAATAGCACCCCAAGTAAAACCAGCACCAAAAGCAGATAAAATAATATTATCGCCTTTTTTAAGCCTTGTTTCCCACTCGCATAAACACAAAGGCAACGTAGCCGAAGTTGTATTTCCGTATTTCTGAATATTAATCATAACCTGATCTTTATTAAGCTTCATTCTGCTAGCAGTTGCATCAATAATACGCATATTAGCCTGATGTGGAACTAACCATGCCAAATCTTCAGGTTTAATGTTATTTCGTTCCATTATTTCAACCGAAACATCGGCCATTTTAGTAACAGCCCATTTAAATACAGGTTGACCTTCTTGATAAATAAAATGTTCTTTGGCTGCAACAGTTTCAAAAGAAGCAGGTTTTACAGACCCACCAGCTTTTTGATGTAAATGAACTCTTCCAACACCATCAGAAAAAAGTAGTTCATCAATTAAACCAAAATTTTCTGAAGTAGGTTCGAGTAAAACTGCACCAGCACCATCACCAAAAATTGGGCAAACAGAACGATCAGTATAATCGACAATTGACGACATTTTTTCGGCACCAACAACAATCACTTTTTTATATTTCCCCGATTCAATAAATTTTGCACCAGTAGATAATGCATACAAAAAGCCACTACAACCAGCATTTACATCAAAACTAAAAGCATTTTTTATTCCAACTTTATCGCAAATAATATTTGCTGTTGCAGGAAATTGCATATCTGGGGTAACAGTAGCACAAATAAGCAATTCAACATCTTCGGGTTTTGTTTTTGTTTTTTGCAAAAGCTCATTAACGGCTTGCATTCCTAAATCACTAGTTCCTTTTCCAGGTTCGCGTAATATATGACGTTCTTTAATACCAATTCTTGTCATTATCCACTCATCAGTTGTGTCAACCATTCTACTAAGTTCTTCGTTAGTAAGAATATATTCAGGAACATAAACTCCAACACCTGTGATAACAGCTTTTAAATTTTGCATTATGTTAAAATGTTTCTTTAAGTTTTTCTATCAATTTAGAATTTACAACATTATAAGTATGTGTAATCATATTCATTATTGCTTTTGGTGTAGATGCACCATGCCCTATTACTACGGCCTTATTTACACCAAGAATAGGTAGTCCGCCATAATTTTCAAAATTAAATCGTTCTATATAATCGTCGGAAAGTTTTCTATGCTTTAGTAAATGATAAAAACCTTCCATTTGTTTTAAAAGAATATTACCAACAAATCCGTCACAAATAACAACATCTGCTTTGTCTAATTTTAAAAGATCATTTCCCTCAACATTTCCAATAAAATTAAAATGTGATGTTCCTTTCATTAAATCGAAAGTTGCTTTTGCAAGTAAATTTCCTTTTTCCGATTCGGATCCAATATTTAGCAATCCAACTTTTGGGTTTTTTACATTATAAATAAATTCCGAATATTTTGAAGCTAACATTGCGTATTGATAAAGTACATCGGGACGGCAATCAGGGTTAATTCCAACATCGGCAAGCACTAAATTATTCCCATTTTCTAATGGAAGAGTAGTTGCAAGACAAGGTCGAATAATACCTAAAATAGATTTAACGGTATACATTGTACCAACCAAAACTGCCCCAGTACTTCCAGCACTTGCAAAACCATCTATAGTGTTATTGGTTAATAATTTAAGCCCTATTGATATTGTTGAATTAGGTTTTTGCACAAAAGCTTTAGCAGGGTGCTCACCCATGCCAATAACATCATTAGCTTCAACTATTTCGAACCCTTCTGATAATGAGTTTTTTTGCAAATACGACTCAATAATACCAGTTGGTCCAATCAAAACCAAAGTTACATTGCTAGGAAGTTGTTTGCGTGCTAAAACAGCACCTTGTAGCGTATATTCGGGGGCAAAATCGCCCCCCATTATATCAACCCCAATC
>JAVHRJ010000271.1:0-3880 GCA_036171595.1 Bacteroidales bacterium | reverse complement strand
TTTGATGAGGTAGCCAACGACCAAAAATCGGTTGAAGAATTAAAAATATGGTTGCTAAAACAAAAACAGACACAAGATTGGAAAACAACAAAAGCTACTGTAGAAGCGATTTATGCATTATTATTAAAGGGCACCGATTTGCTATCGAACGATCAACTTGTTGAAATTGTTGTTGGCAGCCAGAAAATTGATCCTAGAAAAATGGACAATGTAGCAGTTGAAGCTGGAACAGGTTATTTTAAAACAAGTTGGCAAGGTAGCGATGTTAAACCCGAAATGGGAAAAGTGAAGGTAACAAAGAACACTGAAGGTGTTGCTTGGGGTTCTGTATATTGGCAGTATTTTGAACAACTAGATAAAATTACGCCTCACGAAACTCCTTTAAAACTTAAAAAAGAACTTTTTGTTGAACGTTTAACTTCATCGGGCAAAATAATTGAACCATTAAAGGCTCCATCTATTTTAAAAGTTGGAGATAAGGTTATTGTTAGAATAGAGTTAAGGGTTGATAGAATGATGGAGTTTGTTCACATGAAAGATATGCGTGCTGCAGGATTTGAGCCAATAAATGTGTTTTCACAATATAAATATCAAGATGGTTTAGGATATTATGAAAGCACTAAAGATGCAAGTACAAATTTCTTTATGGATTATTTACCAAAGGGAACGTATGTTTTCGAATACCCTTTGCGTGTTCAGCAGAAAGGCGATTTCTCTAATGGAATTACTACTATTCAATGTATGTATGCGCCAGAATTTTCATCACATTCCGAAGGGATTAGGGTTAAAGTGGAGTAATTTATAATTTATTTATAATACTGTAAATTAACTATATAAATGCATTTAGATTAATTTATTTGTTTAATAATAAAATTAATTTTTACCTTTAAGGCATAAATTATTAAAAATATGCATATAATGAATTTGTTAAATAGTTCATTATTAATTCTTAAGAAGAATAATATGAAGGTTAAATTTATAAAAATAATAAAAATTTTATTTACTGTAATTTTTGTTTTTCAGTTATCGAATAATACAATTGGACAAACAGTAATTGAAATGACACATCCATCTGATGCACAAATAGTATTGTTGAAAGTTGATAATAAAAAAGATGCCGACATAATTGTTTATAAAACTAAAAGCAAAAAAGAAAGTCGTAAATGGGATTGTCTTTGGAAATTTAAAAATTGGGGATTCGCAAACTTGTCAATTTTTATAATGAACAATATTGCTGACACAACATTATACAAAGATGATGAAAATGGTTTTGTAATTGATGGTAAAGTTTATTTTACTGAAAATGCAAGCGAAAGAGGTTATAATGATCCTAATTTTAGACTTAAAGGGGTATTTAGAAAGTTTAGAGATGCGCCAAGTGATAATAAAGTTGACAGTTTAAAAAATGTTACTCCATTATCATATTTTATCAATTTTAATGGAAATTTAAATTTTTCCGATACGCCTATAAGTTTTCCTACTGGCGTTAGAATTGCAATTGTCGATTCAGCTATGGTTAATACATTTGGTGAATACAAACCAACATCAAGTAATTTCTCGTTTAATGAGCAATTAGATAAAGGGACTTATAATGTTTTGATAACTTCTGATAATTACAGGCAATATGTTGAATCTTTTGTTGTTAATGGAACTGATACAGCTTTATCTAAAAATTTAAATATAACTTTACTACCAAATGTTATAGTAAATAACACAAATAAAAATTCAAATAATAATGAAGTTTTAATTATTAATAATTTGTTTTTCGATTTTGCTAAATATACTTTAACCGATGCATCAAAAAGTGAACTTGATAAAATTGTAAAAGTAATGAAGTTAAATTCTTCAATTAAATTAGAATTGTTAGGCTTTACCGATTCAAAAGGTTCAGTTGATTACAATTTAAAACTATCTAAATTAAGAGCAAAAGCTTCTGCAAATTATTTAAAAAATAACGGAATAGAAGCTAATCGTATTATTTATAAAGGTATGGGCGAAAAAATGCCAATTGCAATTAATAAATTTAAAGGTAAAGATAGTATACAAGGGAGGAAGTATAATCGCCGTGTAGAAATTAAAATTGTGAGCAACGAACAAACAAATATTAAAATTGAGGCAATAAATGTACCCGAAGATTTGATAATAAAGGATAATAGAAAAAAATAATATAATTACAATTATTATTAAGATATATCTTTGTTACAAAAATCTTCTTTTGAAAACTATATACAGATACATATTTTTTATTTTATTTTCGTTAACTTTATTGTCGTGTAAACCAACACGTTTTATTGCCGATAACGAGTATTTATTAAATAAAGTTAGAGTTAAAATTGATAACAAAAAAATCGATGTTGACGAACTAGAAAATTATATAAAACAAAAACCTAACAAACATGTTTTATATTTTTTTAGATTTCATTTAGCTGTTTATAATTTAGCTCATATTGGTAAAGAAAGAAAATGGAAAATAAAGTTAGGTAATATTGTTGGTGAGGAACCTGTTGTGTATAATGTTGAAAAAACAATAAAATCGAGTGTCCAAATAAAATCATATTTAAAAAATAAAGGATATTATTATGTCTCTATAATTGATTCATTAAAAACAAAGAATAAAAAAGCAAATTTAACCTATATAATCTCAACATTTAAACCCTATAAAATTAAAAATGTTAGCTATAAAATTAACGATGAAAAAATTAAATCTTTTGTGTTGCCCGATTCGTTAAACTCTTTACTTAAAAATGGGGTAAACTTCGATGTTGATATACTTCAGAAAGAACGATTAAGAATTACTGAAAAATTAAATGCAAACGGTTATTATTATTTTAGTAAGGAATATGTAGAATTTGATGCTGATACTACAGTTGGAAATAATTCGGTTGATATAAAGATTAATATTAAAAATAATAACGTGCAGGATAAATATCCTAATACATCAGAACTCCACAATCAATACTTAATCGATTCGGTTTTTTTTTATACCGATTTTGATCCGAAACTTGCCTTACAAGAAAGAGAATTATATTTTAAAGGTTTCGATACAATTGAAAATAAAGGATATTACTTTTTATCTAAAAATGGACAAAAAATTAAGCCGAAAGTATTAGCCAGAACTTGTTATCTAAATCGTGGAATATATTATGATATTCATGATGTTGAAAGAACTTATCGAAATTTGACATCGTTAAAAACTTTTAGATTGGTAAATATAAAATTCGAAAATTCACCAAGAGCAAATTACTTAAATTCTTATATTCAATTAACTCCATTAAATAAACAATCGTATCGCCTCGAAGCAGAAGGCACTAACTCTTCAGGTAATTTAGGTGTTGCTGGAAATGTGTTATATCAAAATAGAAATTTGTTTGGCGGTGCACAGTTATTCAATATTAAAATTAGAGGTGCCATTGAACGACAAAGTGCTGTTATTCGTGAAAACGAACAACAAATACAACAATATTTGCCATTTAATACTATAGAATTAGGTGGTGAGTCGAAATTGTATTTTTCTACATTTTTAATGCCTATTACTTTAGAGCAATTTGTTAAAAGACGAAACCCTAAAACAAGTATTTCAATTTCATATAATTATCAGCAACGACCAGATTATACGCGTACCATTTCTAATGCTACTTTTGGTTATGTATGGCAAGGAAATAAAAATCTCAAACATTTTTTTAATCCAATTGAAATTAATTATGTTAATTTACCTTTTATCTCTACAAAATTTAGAAATTCTATTAATGGAACTTTTCTCGAAAATAGCTACACAAATCACGTAGTTACTGTTACTTCTTATGGCTTTTTATTTAACGATGCTAATTTTGGCAAAAAACATGATAATCTTTATATTAGAGGTCTGTTTGAATCGTCGGGT
>JAVHRJ010000270.1:0-18150 GCA_036171595.1 Bacteroidales bacterium | reverse complement strand
CAAAAGGGTTAGAATTTAATTGCGTTTTTATTGTTGGAGTAGAACATGAACTTTTTCCAATGTATTTTAATGGTGTTGCACCCGAAAATATTGAAGAAGAACGACGATTGTTTTATGTAGCATTAACTCGTGCTAAAAAAATTGCAAATATTTCGTTTGCCGAAAATCGTTATCGATGGGGAAAACCAGTAATGTGTCAACCAAGTGGCTTTTTAAGTGAAATAGATAGCAAATATCTCGATCTACCACTTGAAATTGATGAGCAAAACAAGCCAGCATCGTTTAACGAAAAGTATATTAAAAAGGACAAGATTTTAAAAAGTGAAATGTTTAAGCCAGGAGTAAAAATTAATTTAAAAGAAAAAAAATTAGTACATTTGAACATTGCTGAACAAAAGGTTAATTTGTACGAAGATAAAAAAGAAACAATAAATATAATTGAAGGAGTTTCGGTTATACATGATAGGTTCGGAAAAGGAATTGTTATTAAAGTTGAGGGCGATAGCCCTAACGCTAAGGCACTAATTAAATTCGATGTAAGTGGCGAAAAACAATTGTTGTTAAAATATGCAAAACTTAAAATAATATAAAAATTTAATCGGTATTAATTATAAATTTAAAATTATTTAATGGAACTTTCAGAACAATATAATACACAACGAAAAAAATTAATATTTCCTGAATATGGAAGAAACATTCAGGAAATGGTTGATTATATTATTAAAGTTGAATTACGCGATGATAGAAATAGAATGGCTAAAGCTGTTATTAACGTAATGGCTAATTTAACACCTTCGCTTCGCGATAATGCTGAGTTTAAAGTGAAATTATGGAACCATTTAGCGCAAATGTCTAATTTTCAGCTCGACATTGATTATCCATGCGAAATTATTTCACCTGAATCATTATCTAAAAAACCTAATCCTTTGCCTTATCCAACTAATAAAATACGCGATAAACATTACGGTGGAATTTCAAAAGCAACAATTCAACAATTAGCAACATTACCCGATTCTGATTCTAAAGATGTACTTATAGAAATGCTTGCAAATCACATGAAAAAACTCTATTTGGTTTGGAATAAAGAAGCTGTAAGCGATGAACAAATTTTTTCTGATATTAATGAAATTTCTGGTACTGAGCTTGTTAAGACTAAAATTCGACTTAACGAAACACGCGATATTTTATTTAAAAATCAAAAACCAAAACCAAATAAATCATTTAAAAAGAATAATCATAAGCAAAGATAGAAAATATGGCTACTTTCGAAGTTGTTGGTAATCATAAACTTAATGGCGAAATATTCCCGCAAGGTGCAAAAAATGAGGCGCTACAAGTTTTATGTGCTGTTATTTTAACTTCCGAAGAAATTATTATTGAAAACATTCCTGAAATTAGAGATGTTTCGAAACTTATTGAATTGCTTATAGATTTGCAAGTTGAGGTTAAAAAAATCGATAAAGGAAAATATTCTTTTTGTGCCAAAAATGTTAATATTGATTATTTAAAAACTGATAAATACGCCAATCAAGCAACTGCACTTCGTGGCTCAATAATGTTGGTTGGCCCTTTACTTGGTCGATTTGGTATTGGTTACATTCCAAAACCCGGGGGCGATAAAATTGGACGACGTAAATTAGACACGCATTTTATTGGATTTCAAAAACTTGGCGCAGTTTTTAATTTTAATGCTTCAACAAATTTCTTTTCGGTTGAAGGAAAAAATTTAAAAGGAAACTATATGCTTCTCGAAGAAGCTTCAGTTACTGGAACAGCAAATATTATTATGGCTGCTGTTTTAGCTCAAGGAACAACTACAATTTTTAATGCGGCGTGCGAACCATACGTTCAACAACTTTGCATTATGCTTAATAATATGGGAGCAAAAATTTCTGGTGTTGGTTCAAATTTGCTTACAATTGAAGGTGTTACATCACTAAAAGGAACAAATCATAAAATTTTACCAGATATGATTGAAATAGGCAGTTTTATTGGAATGGCTGCCATGACAAAAAGCGAAATAACAATTAAAAATGTTTCTTATAATAATTTAGGAGTTATTCCTGATGCATTTAAAAGACTTGGCATAAAACTTGAAAAGCGAAACGATGATATTTTTATTCCATACCAAGAACATTACGAAATAGAAACTTTTATTGATGGTTCAATTTTGACAATTGCAGATGCTATATGGCCTGGACTTACGCCCGACTTGCTTTCGGTGTTTTTAGTTGTTGCTACTCAGGCAAAAGGAAGCGTCCTTATTCATCAAAAAATGTTCGAAAGTCGTTTGTTTTTTGTTGATAAACTTATTGAAATGGGTGCACAAATAATACTTTGCGATCCTCATCGTGCAACGGTAATAGGTATGGATAGAAGATTTCCACTTCATGGAACCACAATGTCATCGCCCGATATTCGTGCTGGCGTTGCTTTACTTATTGCTGCAATGTCGGCAAAAGGTAAAAGTATAATTCATAACATTGAGCAAATTGACCGCGGTTATCAAAATATTGATGTGCGATTAAATAAAATTGGAGCAAATATTAAACGATTAAATTAATAAATAACAAATCACATAAAAATTAAAAAAATGAAAACAATTAAAATTTTGTCAATTATAACTTTATTGGGCATTTTCGCTTATGGATTTATTTTAAAAAATCAAAATAAAGAAATGAATTATGGGTATAAATTAGAAGGAAAACAAAAGGTACAAGTTGGTACAGCTATTGGGAACAAAGCACCCGAACTTAAATATAAAAATCCCGATGGAAAAGAAATAGCCTTAAGTTCGCTAAAAGGACAAATGGTATTAATTGATTTTTGGGCATCGTGGTGTGGCCCTTGCCGTCGTGAAAATCCAAATGTTGTTGCAGCTTATAATAAATTTAAAGATAAAAAATTTATAAAAGGTAAAGGGTTTACTGTTTATAGCGTTTCGCTCGATAAAAGTGCCGATGGATGGAAAAACGCAATACTTCAAGATGGTTTAATTTGGACAAATCACGTAAGTGATTTAGGATATTGGAATTCTGAAGCTGCAAAAACCTATGGAGTTCAATCAATTCCTGCAAATTGGTTAATTGATGGCGATGGAATTATTATAGCAAAAGATTTAAGAGGTATGGCATTAGATCAAGCAATAGAAAAACAAATTAAAGAATAATTTATTTTTTTACATATTAAATTCAATATTTGGAATTGATTTTTAAAAAAAATAATGAACATCGAACACCGAATAATGAAGTATAAAAAATCTATATTCGTTATTTAGCATTCGATATTCGAAATTTTGATTTAACTTTTATTGAAATTTATTTGTTTTTTTATTTTTGTGTTATTTGTTAAGAGTGTTTAGAAATTGGTTCGTGGGGACACGAACCAAGGGGAATGATGAACGAAATAAAACTTCGATATTCGATAATCAGCATTCGATATTCGAAATTAATTTAAGTAAAAAAATAATGAATTATGAACAACGAACTCCGAATAATGAAATTAAAAAGTCGATATTCAATATTCATCATTCGATATTCGAAATTAAGTTTAAAAAAAAATAACGAATAATGAACATCGAACACCGAATAATGAAGTATAAAAAATCGATATTCGTTATTTAGCATTCGATATTCGAAATTTTGATTTAACTTTTATTGAAATTTATTTGTTTTTTTATTTTTGTGTTATTTGTTAAGAGTGTTTAGAAATTGGTTCGTGGGGACACGAACCAAGGGGAATGATGAACGAAATAAAACTTCGATATTCGATAATCAGCATTCGATATTCGAAATTAATTTAAGTAAAAAAATAATGAATTATGAACAACGAACTCCGAATAATGAAATTAAAAAGTCGATATTCAATATTCATCATTCGATATTCGAAATTAAGTTTAAAAAAAAATAACGAATAATGAACATCGAACACCGAATAATGAAGTATAAAAAATCGATATTCGATATTTTAAAAATTAAGAATTTATGAATTCTTTTTGCTACGAGTATCCGCGTCCTGCTGTGTGCGTGGATATTATTGTTTTATACAAAACAAATAGCAAAACATTTATTCTTCTTATTGAAAGAAAACACCCTCCTTTTGAAAATTGTTGGGCCTTACCTGGTGGTTTTATTGAAATGAACGAAACCCTTGAACAATCGGCTTTACGAGAACTGCATGAAGAAACTGGAATAAAATGTAATTTGTTAAAACAATTTGCAGTTTATGGTAATCCTAATCGCGACCCACGAGGAAGAAACATTTCAATTGTTTATTATGTTTTTTTAGATAATAAAATTGAGGCAACAGCTGGTGACGATGCTGCTAATGCAAAATGGTTTAATGTTTTGGAATTGCCTTCTTTAGCCTTTGATCACAATAAAATTATTGAAGATTTTATAAAATATAGCCAATTAAAGTAAAAGTGAAAAAGAAAATTTTTAATATTATTTCCCCTTTTTCAGAAATATTCAGTACTCCTTTTTATCAGAAAATAACAAATAGCAAATTAATATTCCCATTTTATCATTCAATTTCAAATATCCCACAGTTACATATTAATTCATTGTATGAAGCTCGCACAATTATCGATTTTAAAAATGATTTGGAGTTTTTGCTTAAAAATTTTCAAGTTATTGAACCTGAAATAGCATTTCAATTATTAAAAAATAATTTACAACCTAAAAAACCTTCATTTTTGCTTTCGTTTGACGATGGGCTTTCAAATTTTTATAATGTAGTTGCACCAATTCTTAAAGAAAAAGGTATCCCTGCAATTATTTTTTTAAATTCCGATTTTATTGACAATAAAGCTTTGTTTTATAGGTATAAAGTTAGCTTGTTAATTAATTATTTGAAAGATAATCCACAACTTATTAAGCTATTATTAGTTTTTTTTGCAGATAACAATATTCAAAATAGCAACATTTTTGATTTGTTACTTTCCATTAATTTTAAAAACAGGGAATTACTTGACAAGGCATCAAAAATTTGCGACTTTAGTTTCGAAGAGTTTTTAATTAACAATAAGCCGTATTTAACTTCAACACAAATAATTGAATTAGCAAAACAAGGCTTTTTATTTGGTGCACATAGCATAAATCACCCAAAATATTCTGAAATAAATTTAGATGAACAAATTCGTCAAACTCAAGAATCAGTGAATTTTATAAAAACTAAATTTAATCAGCCATACAAACTTTTTGCATTTCCGTATACCGATTTCGGAGTTTCAAAAGAACTGTTTAATAAATTTTTTAATAACGAAACGGCAATGTTAGATTTTTCATTTGCAGGAGCAGGATTAAAAAACGATGAGTTTTGCAGAAACATTCAACGTATACCAATGGAGGGAATTAAAGCTAGTGGTAAAAAAATAATCAAAACGGAATATCTATATTATTTATTAAAAGCAACTATTTCAAGAAATTACATTCATCGCAAATAAAATAAATTATTTTTATTGAGACCTAACAGGTTTTAAAAACCTGTTAGGTCTTTTAAAAAATTTATTTACCTTTGCAATCCTAACAATAAATGCCCGGATGGCGGAATTGGTAGACGCGCTGGTCTCAAACACCAGTGAGGTCATACTCGTGCCGGTTCGACCCCGGCTCCGGGTACCAGTAAAAAAAACTCTCAAAATTTGAGAGTTTTTTTATTAATTTTGCAAAATGAACAAAATGGAAAATACTTTCCCTCAAAACAAAAAGCAAACTTTGCTCGATAAACGTTATTTGCAAATGGCAACAATTTGGGCCGATAATAGTTATTGTGTTAGGCGAAAAGTAGGAGCATTAATTGTTAAAGATAAAATGATTATTTCTGATGGTTACAATGGAACTCCTTCTGGTTTCGAAAATGTTTGTGAAGATGAAAATAATAAAACGTTTCCTTACGTGCTTCATGCCGAAGCAAATGCTATAACAAAAGTTGCGAAATCTAATAATAGCAGTATTGGTGCTACTTTATATGTTACCACTTCGCCATGTGTTGAATGTGCAAAGCTAATTATCCAATCGGGAATATCAAGAGTTGTTTTTTGCGATAAATATCATAATGAAGAAGGTTTAAATTTGTTGCAAAAAGCAAAAATCGAATTAATTTATATTCCATTTTAAGTTTTTAATTTCAAACCCGAAATATCAATATGTCAGAAAATAAAAAACGTATTTTTATATATTTACCACTAATTTTAAGTGTGATTTTTGTTGCAGGAATGTTTGCTGGGCATTATTTACCTGGTGGAAATTCTAAATTTGTTCACAAAACCCCAATATTCAACAAAATAGATGCGATACTTAGTTATATTCAAGAAGAGTATGTCGATTCTGTTTCGAAAGATAGTTTAATAGAAATGGCAATTCCTAACATATTGCAAAATCTCGATCCACATTCAGTTTATATTCCTGCTGCCGAATTTAACGAAGTAAACGATCCGCTTGAAGGTGAGTTCGAAGGTATTGGAGTTGAATTTAATATTCAGAAAGATACTATTATTGTGATTAATGTTATAAAGGGTGGTCCATCTGAAAAAAAAGGTGTAATGGCAGGCGATAGAATTGTTAAAATAAATGATACTATTGTAGCTGGAACAAAAATTTCTAACTCCGATGTAATACATAAATTAAAGGGCAAAAAAAACACTAATGTAAAAGTTTCTGTTCTTCGAAAATCTGTAAAAAATTTAATTTCTTTTGATATTGTTCGCGATAAAATTCCGCTTTATAGTGTCGATGCATCGTTTATGGTTAAAAAGGATATTGGATATATAAAAATAAGCAAATTTGCTAAAAATACGATTGATGAGTTTCGTAGTGCAGTTAGTGAACTTGAGAAAATGGGAATGAAAAAAATCATTCTCGATTTACGCGAAAATGGTGGTGGATATTTAGATGCAGCAACAAATTTAGCAGATGAATTTTTAAAAGATGGGAAGTTAATTGTTTATACCAAAGGTAGATCGAAACCACAACTAAATACATTTGCGACAACTGAGGGTTTTTGTGAAAATCAAAAACTTGTTGTGTTAATTGATGAAATGTCGGCTTCGGCTAGTGAAATTTTAGCTGGCGCTATTCAGGATAACGATAGGGGAACAATTATTGGGCGTCGTTCGTTTGGCAAAGGATTAGTTCAGGAGCCTGTTTTTTTTAACGATGGGTCTTCTTTGCGATTAACAGTTGCACGTTATTACACTCCTACTGGAAGATGTATTCAGCGTTCGTACAAAAATGGAGCATTGAGTTATTACGAAGAAATTGCCGACCGGTATCATAATGGCGAAATTGAAAATAAAGACAGTATAAAATTTAACGATTCTTTAAAATTTAAAACACCAGGAGGAAAAATTGTTTACGGTGGTGGTGGAATTACTCCAGATATTTTTGTTTCGGTTGATACTAATAACATAACAAACTATTTTAGAGATGCCGTAAATCTTGCACTTATTTATCGATTTGCTTTTGATTATACCGATGAAAATAGAAATACACTTAAAAAATTTCAGACTTGGCAAGAACTCGATAAATATCTTAATAAAATAGACATTCTTAAACTCTTTGTTGACTTTGCTTCTAAAAATAATTTACCATCAAATAACGTAGAAATTGAGAAATCAAAAGAATTGTTAAAAACTCATGTAAAAGCATACATAATTAGAAATATTTTTAACGATAAAGGATTTTATCCTATTGCTTTAAGCATCGACCCTGTTTTTAAAACTGCAGTAAATTATTTCGAGAAAAACTAATAAAAATTATTTCAAAAATTTTTATGTGCATATTGTTTTTTAAATGTCAACTCAACTGTTGCCGATTTGCCAATTATTGACAAAAATAAATCGTTAAATGCAAATAAGGGCATAGTAAAAACAAAAAACATTTTTTGTGCAAACAAATTAAATTTTGAGTATTCTTTAATATAATTTTTGTTTCCTTTAAGCGACTCAAAAAACACCTCACGTTTTTTTGTTGTTAAATTTAATGTGCTTTGCACAGCACCAAAAGGATTCTGCTCTAAAGAAAAATAATGTTTTTTTACAACATCAAATCCATTTGTTTGCATTATGTTAATAAAATCATTTGGAGAGAAGAAAAACAAATGACGTGGAGGGTCTAAATGCAACCATTTCCCTTTAAATATTTTTGATTGTAAACTTGAAATATTCGGAAATGAAAAAACTACAATTCCTCCGGGCTTTAATATTTTTTTTATTATTTCAATGGTTTGCAAAGGTTCAGTAAGATGTTCAAACACGTGAAATAAAGAAATTGCATCAAAATAATTATCTAAAAAATCATTTTGATTTAAACTGCCAATTTTCAGCTTTATTTCTGGTATTTTAGAAGTTCTATTTGCACTATTTCCCTCCATTTCTGTTCCATAAAGCTCATATTTGCCATAGTTCAGCAAATATTTTAAAAACCTTCCGTTACCACAACCAATGTCTAATATTTTATCTCCATTTTTTAAATATTTACTAACTCTACGTGAACGTCCACTTCTAAAAAAATCAAGAACCTTTTCAACTAAAGGAGAACTAAATTTTTCTTCTTTTTCGCCATAATACGACGAATCATAAGCTTGTTCTAATCTTTTGTTTGATGGTCGTGGTGCTAAAAAATAAGCATTACAGTCGTTACATTTATTAATGCTATAGTTGTTTTCAAATATGTCAAATGTTTTATAAAGTGTTTTGCTATTTGTTGACTTACAAAAACCACAAATACTTTGATTTGAATTGTTTTCGGGCATTTTATTTTTTGTTAAAAATAGAATATTTTGCAATTCCCATTTTCTGAAAACGGTATTTAAACGAAGTTGCTATTACACCTAATCCGTATTTAGTGCTTCGTTTAAAGTTAATCGAAGAAGCATCGGTAAAATATTTAGTAGGACAGGTAATTTCGGCAATCTCGTATCCAGCATAAAATATTTGAGCAAGCATTTGATTATCAAAAACAAAATCGTCGGAATTAGCGTTGTAATTTATTTTTTGCAAAACTTCTTTTGTAAATGCCCTGTAACCAGTATGATATTCAGAAAGTTTTTGACCAATAATAAAATTTTGAGTAAATGTTAATACTCTATTAAAAAAATATTTATAAAGTGGCATGCCTCCTTTTAAAGCACCTTTTCCCAAAATACGCGACCCCATAACAACGTGAAATAATCCATCAGCTAGCAAATAACTCATCGATGGAATTAGCTTTGGAGTATATTGATAATCGGGATGAACCATAATAACAATATCGGCACCTAATTCCAATGCTTTATTATAACATGTTTTTTGATTTCCTCCGTATCCTTTGTTTTTTTCGTGCTTAATTACGTGTTTAATTCCAATATTTTTTGCTATTTCTGAAGTGTTATCTTTACTTGCATCATCAACAACAATAACATCATCAACTATATCAAAAGGAATTTCGCGAAATGTTGTTTCAAGGGTTTTTTCTGCATTATAAGCAGGCATTACTACAATTATTTTTTTCCCTGAAATCATTTTATTAAACAAATTAATTATTGAGACGAAAATAAAGAATAATTTTTAATCTTGTTGCAAATATTTTTATTAATCACGATAACATTATGCACAATTTGTGAATAAAAATTCCTTTTAATTTAAAAATGAAAATGTCGCATTAAAAACTTACCTTTGCAAAATTTTTCACTATAATAAAATGCCAGATATTAGAAACATTGCAATTATTGCTCACGTTGACCACGGAAAAACTACCTTAGTTGACAGAATTCTTAATCAAGTTAAACTTTTTAGAGAAAATCAAAATATGGGTGACCTTATTCTCGATTCTAACGATTTAGAGCGCGAACGAGGTATTACTATTTTAGCTAAAAACGTATCGGTTAGATACAAAGGGGTAAAAATAAACATTATTGATACACCTGGGCATGCCGACTTTGGTGGCGAAGTTGAACGTGTAATAAACATGGCCGATGGTGTTTTACTTTTAGTTGATGCCTTTGAAGGACCTATGCCACAAACACGCTTTGTTCTTCAAAAAGCTATGGAAGCTGGTTTAAAACCTATTGTTGTAATAAATAAAGTTGATAAACCAAATTGCTCGCCAGATATTGTTCATGAGCAAGTTTTTGATTTAATGGTTAGCCTCGATGCAACAGAAGAACAATTAAGTTTCCCAACAATTTTTGGATCATCAAAACAAGGCTGGATGGGACCAAACTGGAATAAACCAACAACTGATATTAGTTATTTGTTAGATACAATATTAGATTATGTAAAAGCACCTGTTTTTGAAGAGGGCCCTTTACAAATGCAAATAACATCGCTCGATTATTCTTCGTATGTTGGAAGAATTGCAGTAGGACGAGTTATTAGAGGTAGCATAAAAGCTGGAATGCCTATTGCCCTTATGAAAGCTGAAGGAAAAATAGAAAAATCAACAATTAAAGAACTTTATGTTTTTGAAGGATTGGGCAAAGAAAAAGTTAAATATGAAGTTCATGCTGGCGAAATTTGTGCATTAATAGGACCCGAAAATTTTGATATTGGTGATACAGTTTCCGATTGGGAACATCCCGAAGCATTAACTCGAATGAAAATTGATGAACCTACTATTAGTATGGTCTTTGCAACAAACAATTCGCCTTTTGCTGGCAAGGAAGGCACTTTTGTTACATCTCGCAATTTACGCGATAGATTAATGAAAGAAACAGAAAAAAATCTTGCATTAAAAGTCGAAGAAACCGATACTGCTGATAAATTTTTAGTTTACGGTCGTGGTATTTTGCATTTATCTATTCTTGTTGAAACAATGCGTCGCGAAGGATTTGAATTTCAACTTGGACAACCAAAAGTTGTAATTAAAGAAATTGATGGCGTAAAAAACGAACCAATTGAAGCCCTTACTATAAATGTTCCGGAAATATTTTCGGGAAAAGCAATTGAATTATTGGCACGCAGAAAGGGTGAATTAATTAAATTTGAAACAAGAAACGAACGTTCTATATTAAAATTTAATATCCCAGCTCGTGGATTAATTGGATTAACAAATAACATATTGACAGCAACTGAAGGCGAAGCCATAATGGCTCATCGTTTTAAAGCATTTGAACCATGGAAAGGCGATTTGGTGGGTAGAGTAAACGGAACCTTAATTGCAATGGAAACTGGCGAAGCAATAGCTTTTGCAATTAACAAATTGCAAGATAGAGGTAGGTTTTTCGTTAATCCTGGCGAAGAGGTATATGCTGGTCAAATTATTGGCGAAAGTACTCGCGAAGACGATATAGTTGTTAATATTAACAAAAAGAAACAATTAACTAACATGCGAGCAAGTGGTTCCGACGATAAAATATTTATTACACCTGCAGTTAAATTCTCGCTCGAAGAATATATGGAATATATTAAAGGCGATGAATATGTTGAAATTACCCCAAAATCGCTTCGTATGCGTAAAATTTTATTAAACGAGGTTGATAGGAAACGTGCTAAAAATGCTGGACAGTCAAATTAATTTTATAATTATAATCTTAACAGGTTTTTAAAATCTGTTAGGATTAATTATAACAATTTTAACACAATTTTGATTTTCTCTTCATTTGGAATTTCGCTATCAATCCAGTAAATTTTTGCTCCTTTTCGCTCCATTCCTCTAAAATAGGTCATTTGTCGTTTGGCAAATTGATGTATAGCTATTTCGAGTTTTGTAAAAAACTCTTCGAAAGAATATTTTCCTGTTATATATTCTGTTATAAACTTGTATTCGAGTCCGTAATATATTAATTGTTCTGCATTTAACCCACTATTCAACAAGTTTTTAACTTCGTCAATAAGTCCTTCAGAAATTCTATTATTTAATCGATCGGTAATTCTTTTTCTTCGTAATTCTCTATCACAGTTTAAACCTATTATTAAACTTTTTAATTTCGGATATTCTTTTTCTTGAACGTTGTTATATTTATAATGTTCTTCGATTTCAATTGCTCTAACGGCACGTTTTATGGTGTCAACATCAGTTTTATTGTGTAATTTTTTATAGGTTTTTAAAATTGCACTTAACTCCTGAAGTGATAAGTTTTCAAGTTTTTTTCTTAACTCTAAATTTACAGGAACATCAATTAATTTATAGCCTTTTAATGCAGCATCAATATATAATCCTGTACCGCCACACAACACAGGCATTTTGTTGTTGTTGTTTATTTTGTTATATGCAATTAAAAAATCTCTTTGAAATTCAAAAACATTATATTGATAACCTGCATCTACAATATCTATTAAATGGTACGGAATTGTAACATTATGTACAATATAATCTTCTATATCTTTTCCCGTACCAATATTCATGTTACGATATACCTGACGAGAGTCGGCCGAAATTATTTCTCCATTAATAGCATTGCATAAATGTGTGGCAAACTTTGTTTTGCCTGTAGCAGTTGGTCCAAGAATAGTAATAATATTATATTTGTTATTCATTAGATAAAAAAGTATAAATTTGCAATTAAATTAACTAAAACAAAAATATTATGGATATAAATGCAATTATTAAAAGAAGTATTAACATTATTGTTAAGCCAGCAGAAGAATGGAAAGTAATTGAGCAAGAAAACGCAAATAAAAACACAGCATTATTTGGGTATGCATTACCTTATATTATTCTTGTTTCAATTGCGGCATTAATTGGTTGTTTAATTTTTAATTCGTTCTTTTATTCAATGACTTATACAGTAATTACAACATTATTTGCTTTTATTATTCCTTTTGCTGGAATAATTATTTCTGCAATAATTATTAATGCAATTGCACCAAGTTTTGGTTCAACAAAAAATATTGATAACGCATTTAAGCTAGTAATATATTCATATACAGCTACATTTATAGTGAGTATTGCAACAGGTTTATTACCAGTTTTATTTTTTGTAAGTGTTGCAGCTGGATATTCGTTTTACATAATGTTTTTTGGAATTACGCCAATGATGAAAACTCCAGATGATAAAAAAGTCAGTTATTTTATTGTAAGTATTTTAATTATGCTTGGGGTTTACTCAACATTAACTTTTACACTTGGTTTAATTTCTGCTGGTTTATTATTTAGTGGAGTTGGTTTACACACTTTACATTTCTAAAACAATTAACCCTGCTTTAATATGGGCGATAAGTTAATTAGTAAGAATAAAAAAGCGGGATTTTTGTATGAATTAATCGAAAAATTTACTGCAGGTATTGTTATTATTGGTAGCGAAATAAAATCGATACGACAAGGTAAAATTAATTTTGTTGATTCGTATTGTGTATTTATAAATAACGAACTTTTTATTCGTGGCCTGCACATTGCCGAATACACTCACGGAGGCTATGCAAATCATGAGCCTGTTCACGACCGTAAATTATTATTAAACAGAACAGAGTTAAAACGTATCCAAAAAAAAGTTAAAGAGAAAGGTTTTACAATTATACCCACTCAATGTTTTATTACCGAAAAAGGAAAAGCAAAAATAGAAATTGCAGTTGCACGAGGCAAAAAAGTGTTTGATAAACGCGAAACAATTAAAAATAAAGACAATAAACGCGATAATGAACGAACTCGGGAGTAATTTTTTTAGTAACTGATGTCTCACAAATATAAGTTATTAAGCCCCGTGTTCAAAATTTCAAATTCCAAGCCCCAAAATGGTAAATAATAATGTTTTTGGTTGTTTGCTCTTGGTCCCTTCTTCTTTTGGGTCTTGGGATTTGGGTTTTTGGAACTTATAATTTATTTATGTAAAGTGAATTAGTAACCACTATAAGGATAACTGTTATAGCTATTTGCTTCAGATACTAAATATACTATTAACACTATATAAAGTATCCAAAATATTGTAAAAACAATTGAGGTTATTAAACCAATTGTTCCACATGTTTTAGCTGTACGAAGTAAGTTTTGTGTTTTTTCGTTATATTCAGAAGGATTAGCTTCATAAATAGCTAAAGCTTTTTTACGCTTAGAAAAAGCAATAAACGAAGCGATAAAGCCAAAAGTAGCCATTGCAGCAATAGAAGCAATTCCCCATATCATAGCAGACATAGCTTCTGGAGCCATTTTTTTTCTTATTTCCATAATTGTTTATTTTAATTGATTATTCAAAAATAACAAATTAATTAAAACAAAAAAATGTTCTAAATCAATTTGTTTTAAAAATTAATTAGTTAATGGAAGGAATAAAATGTGAAAAAATTTAATTACATTGCTGCAGCAACAATAACCAATAAAAACAATACTGTAGTTACAACCGAAACAATTAATCCAATTAAATTAAGTGTTTTTGCTGTACGTAAAACATTTAAAGTTTTTTCGCTATAAGTTCCTGGGTTTTCGTTGTAAACTCTTAACCCTTTACTTCTTTGTGAAAAACCAATGATTGATGCTACCCAGCCAAAATAAACCATGGTTACAATTGAGAAAATTCCCCATATTAATGCAGATATTGCATGAGGTCCCATTTTCTTTTTTTCGTTTGCCGAAACAGGTTGTGATGTTTGCTCTTCCATAATTTTTGTTTTAAAGTTTAAAATTAATAAAATTGTTTTTTAAATAAAAAATTAATCAAGGGTCTAATGCTCCCTCGTAAATATCTATTGATTCGAGAAACTCTATATTGTTTATAATATATTCGTGGGCTGGTTTTGGTTTTGGCAAAGATACATCGTGCAAAAGTCTTGTGTTATCGAAAATCTGACCGAGTTCAATAAAATCGAAATAAGGCTCTAAACCAGCAAAAAGTATCCTTAATTTACCTCTTTCGCTAAGAATTGAATCCCAATATTGTAAATGTTTATCGTATTTAGCCAATTCGCCAATATCTTCCATACGCCCTTTAGCCCAAAATCTCATGTTATTTGATAATTTTCTATTAACAAATTGGTGCGAAGGTTTATCGGGAAAGAATGATTCAATTTTTCTTGTACATAATTCACTATTTGTTGCCGAATCAACACCTGCAGATATATGATAAACATCGTAATTTCGCTTTACTAATAATAAATCGGTAATTGCTTCGGCGGCATAATCAACAGGAATAATATCAATTTTAGATTGTGGATTTACTGGAATTAATCGCAAATAATTAAATGCAGCTAAAGTCCATAATATTACAGATGAGCGTGGAATTTTATTTTTACTGTCGCCCATAATAATTGAAGGGCGAACAACTAATATTTTTTCTTTTGGTAAAAATTTGCTTAACATCATCTCGCCCATCATTTTAGTGTAAGTGTATGTAACTAAATGATGTGCGTTAGCATTTGGTGACTCTTCCTCGTGAATTATTTTATCAATATTATCTTTTCCACAAATTGTGGCTGTACCTATGTATAAAAATGTGTTTAAGTGTTTTAATTCTTTTGCCCAATTAAGAACATTCTCTAATCCATTAATATTCACCTTTTTAACGGAATCGTCGCAACCTTTCGAAAAAGAAGTGTTTGCTGCAGAGTGAACAATTAAATTAATGGTATGCAATTCTTTATGTGAATTTAGCGTTGCAGTTAAATCATCGTCGCTTAGGTTAGCTACAATCGGAATAATTTTTTCTGATTGGTAAAAATCGCCATGAAGATCTAAAACATGTTTTAATCTTTTGTTTGCATCGTCAATGCTTTTAGCCCTGACTAAACAATATATTTTTTTTATATCGCTTCGTTTTGATAAGGTTACAAGTAACTCCCCCCCAAGAAAACCCGTTGCACCAGTAAGAAATAAATTCATCTGTAATCTGTTATTCTATTATTTTTTATTGAAAATTTATGCAATAATAATCAAAATTTTAAAATATCATTGAACCCAATACGTTAAAAAACAAAAAGTGAACCTCAATAATCTAAATTCGAACCCATTCATGATTGGTCTATAGGCTAATTATGCAGCAATAAATATCTTTTTTGTTACATGATTTGTTCTTTTATATTTGAATAGTGTTTGAAAATAAATGATTTTTGCCTTGTCATCTCGTTGTTTTTCGGGTATATTATTTAAATGATATTTAATAACATTCATTTCAGTTACATTAAAAAAAAACATTAAAAAAATTTGACATAATAAATATTATAATTTTTTTTTGCTTAAAATAATAAAGGCGAGTTCTATTTCTTTCATAAAAACTAGAGAAGATTTTGGACGAGTCTTATAGTAAATTAATCATTAAAATTGTATTATGAAGAAAAGTAAACTCTTATTTTTATCAATTTTCGCTACGATTAGTGTTTCGGCACAGGAAGTCGTTTCCACTCAAGGAGAATCATACTCCAATACGAGTGGAAGTATAGACTTTACAGTAGGTGAAGTGATTATTAACACAGGGACTGATGGAAACTATGATATTACACAAGGTTTTCATCAAACGAATTGGAATTTTTCAGGAATTGAGGATAATGCTCCTAGCTTTAAAGTAGGTATTTTTCCCAATCCAACAGAAGATGTACTGATCATCAGAACAAGTACTTTCGACAATGTGACATACACACTGTATGACGCAAATGGAAAAATTGTATTGCAGGACAAACTTTTATCGAGCCAAACTCCAATTCAGGTAAGTCATTTAGCTTCAGGAAGCTATTCATTGACATTAAATAATGAAAATCAAAATCTTAAAAAATTTAAACTTATTAAAACACATTAATTATGAAAACAATGAAAAAATTAGTACTATCAATCGTTGCAATAGCAACCATATCTTTTACTTCTTTTAGTCAATCACCTGAAGGATTTAAATATCAGGCTGTCGTTAGAGATGCCAGTAACATCATTTTAAATAACCAGGCAGTTGGTATTCGTTTAACTATTCAACAGGGAAGCGTTGGAGGAACAGCTGTTTATACTGAAACATTTACTCCAACTTCGAATGCTTATGGTTTAGTAAACCTAGAAATAGGAACAGGAACCACAACAGACGATTTTACGATGATAGATTGGGCTAACGGTCCATACTTTATGGAAACAGCCATTGATATAGCAGGGGGAACAAGTTACGTAGTTATGGGAACAAGTCAACTAATGTCTGTTCCTTATGCATTATTTGCAAAAACGGCTGCAAATGTTGCCAACAGCAATTGGATGTTGAATGGAACAGATATTTATAATAACAATGTAGGAAATGTTGGTATTGGTTATAATTCTACTCCACGTCGGACTTTAGCTGTTGGTAGAACAGATACGACAGCTTCATTTGCTCTTGGTCATGTAGGTAGTTTCAATAATGCAAAATCTGGAAGACTTGAATTTTCTGAAGATTTAAATTACTTGACTGATTGTGGTTTGATGTTCGAAATGAATGGGGCAGTAAATGATTTATATTTATATGGAGGATGTCCTACTTTAGATACTATTGCTCGTTTCAATAGAAGTGGATATACAAATATTCAGCAACTTCGTATTGGTACAAATCTATTGTCAAATGCAACTAGTCAACTTTCAGTTGATGGTAATTCTGCCTTTACTGGAAATATGACAATTACTGGTGACTTAAATGTAACTGGAAACATTGCAAAAGGTGGTGGAACATTTAAAATTGATCACCCACTGGATCCAACAAACAAGTATTTAGTTCATAGCTTTGTTGAATCACCAGAAATGATGAATGTTTTTAGTGGTAATATTATCACAGATGCAAATGGATATGCTACAGTAACAATGCCTGGTTATTTTGAAGCAGCAAATAAAGACTTTAGATATCAATTAACTGTTATTGGGTCATTTGCTCAGGCAATTATCAAAGAAAAAATAAGTAATAATAAATTTGTTATACAAACTAATAACCCTAATATAGAGGTTAGTTGGCAAGTTACATCTGTTAGATCAGATAAATATGCTAATGCAAATAGAGTAATTCCTGAATTAGAAAAAGACTCAAAATTAAAGGGAACATATATTCATCCAGAATTATATGGTGTTTCATCTGAAAGCTCAGAATCTACTCGTAGTGAAAAAATTGCTATTGATAATCAAGTAAAACATGTTGGTGCTGATCAACAATAATTAATAAATACTTTTTATTGTAAAGCCGGAGAATACAATTATTCTTCGGCTTTTTTTTATATTATGTATTTAGTTTGTTTTTATACTTCGAGTTATATTAAATAGTCGAACCTTAAAAACCGCACAACATACTTATTAATAATTAGTTGTGCATAAC
>JAVHRJ010000269.1:0-18263 GCA_036171595.1 Bacteroidales bacterium | reverse complement strand
TTGTTTATGGTGTTTGCTTAAATTATTTAAAAAATCAACAAAATGCAAAAGATGCAGTGCTTTCTATTTTTGAAAATATTATTAATGATTTAATGTCAGTAGATATCGAAAATTTTAAAGCGTGGCTGTACATTGTTACACGTAATTATTGTTTAATGCAAATACGTACGAAACAAAGGCAAATGCTTCGTGAAAAAATATTTTCTGATGAATTTGAAAGCGAAATTCTACCTAACGAGTTCGATTTTATTAAAAACTCTAATGAATATAATGAGGTTTATATGGCTATAAATAAACTTAACAACGAACAAAGAATTTGTATCGAACTTTTTTATTTACAAAATAAATCATATTCACAAATTATTGAAATTACAAATTTCTCAAATAATCAGGTTAAGAGCTTTATTCAAAATGGTAAAAGAAATTTGCGTAATATATTAACCTTAAAATAATGAAAAACAAATATATAAATATAAATAAGGTTTCGTCTAAAGCTAATTTTTTAAAGTTCTTTGGAGGTAAAATGTCTGATTCAGAAAAAACGAAGTTTATTTCATGTTCCGAAACAAACGAATTTGAAAAAGAAGCTTTAAGTGGGTATAATTTGTTTCCAAGTGCTATTTCGGATATTGATGAAATAAATAACAAAATAAAAATAAAATCAAAGAATTTCAATTTTTGGTATAATAATATTTATTTTTATACTGTTATAATTATAGCAATATCTACTATAATTGTTTATTTTATTTTTCCAATAAATAGTAAAATTCAAATTAATAATACTTTAAATAACAAATTAAAAAATATAAATTATAACAATGTTAACGATGTAAATATTCAAATTAATACAGCTATTGAAGCTCCAATTGCAAATCAAATTACAGTTAATCAAACTAAAGCTGACCAAGTATTAATTCGTAATTTTGAAAGATTAAACCTAATAGAAAAAATTAACACAAACTATGTAGCTTTAAAAAAACACGACTCTTTAAATAATGATAATATTTCTATTTATGCTAATATGTTAACAAGTTACATGTATGATTTTAAAATAGTTGACTATTCGAAAATTTATAATAATAAAATTAAAAAAAATGTTTTCGAAAATAATGGACTATCAGCAAAGTATGAAAATAATCAAAATATTAATAATGAAATTACTAATTTAAGCGAATATAATTATATTACATACACTCAATTTCTTTCCGAAACTATGGAAAAGTTTAGTATAAATAGTTATAAAGAAGCACTTCAGAATTTTGTTATAATAATAAAGCAGTTCCCCAACGATCAAAACGCACATTTTTATGGTGGATTATGTTATTATAACATTGGTTTGTATAATAAATCGATAGAGTTTTTTAATTTTATTATTGATAGTAAGGTAATCGTTTTTTATCAAGAGGCAGAATGGTATAGAACCCTATCATTAATTAATTTAAATAGAAATTCTGAAGCTGTTGAATGTTTAAAAAAAATAATTCAAGCTAAAGGATTTTATGCTAAAAGAGCTTCTGAAAAATTATTGCAAATTGAAAAATAATTTATAATATGAATAAGTTGAGTTTTACTTTTTTATTCCTATTTCCTTTGAATAGGGGTTTAGGTGAGGTTAAAAAAAAGATAATATAATAATGTAAAATATGCCACAGATTAAACAAATCTCCACAAATAAACTAGGCGTTAATTTTTATTTAATAATAAAATTAGTGATAATACTGTAATTTGTGGCAAAATTAATAGTATAAAATGTTTGAAAAATTAAAATATTACAATTTGTTGTTTATATTAATTATTTTGCAGAATGTTTTATTTGCCCAAAAAGGTTATGTCGTATCTGGACATGTTACTGATAAAACATCTGGTAAGCCAATTTATAATGTGAACATTGTTGAAAAAAACACAAAAAATGGAACTACAACAAATAATAAGGGTTTCTTTTTTATTAAAGTTAATTCATTCCCAACAAATTTGGAATTTTCGCATGTAGTTTATAATAAAGTTATTGTTAAGTGTAATAACAATTTACAAATTAATGTTCAAATGCAAATTAAAGTTGATAGTTTACCTGAGGTAAACGTATCTGCTCATAATATTGTAAATTTAGTAGAAAAAAAACTTTTTGATGTTGTTGATTATGAGTTTTACAATGATAACATTTTACTTCTAACATATTCATACAAAGATATCGTAAATCCATGGCTAATTATGATAAACAATAATGGTGATACTCTTTTTAGAACACCATCAACAAATGATGGAAATTTTTATCGTGATTGTCTCGGAAATATTCATTTAGTTTCGAAAAATTTTGCTTATCAAGTTTTTGTTGAAGAAAATACTATAAAACTTTTATATCCGCTTAACCCCGATACTTTTTATAAAATATTAAATCCATGTGTTACTGTTATTAATAGTAAATATTTTTTAAAACAATGGTCGTCGCATAATCAAATTCTTTCATATTCTATTGCTAATTCTATTGATTCTACAAAAAAAGAAATTAAAGTTATTTCTGATGAGCGTGCATTGCGAATGCTTTCCGACCGTAATAGATTTTATAGCATGGGAGTTACACAAACAACCGATGCTGATTTAAGATTTGAAGAGATGTGTTTTTTTGACCCTATTTTCGCCCCACTATTAAAGTTAAAAGATAATATTGCTATTTTTAATTTTGTTGAATCAAAAATTGAAATTTACGAAGAAAATGGAAATCCAATTAAGCAAATTTCAATTAATTTTAATAAACTAAAAGGCTGGAAGGAAGAGATATTTGCCGACGAAGTTACAGGAAAGGCTTATGCCTTATTTAAAGTAAATGGTATTTCAAAACTTTGCGAAGTTTCATTGGAAAACGGGAAAATAATAAATGAACATATAATTCCGAACTTTAAATATATCGAAAACATTAAGGTACGAAATAATTTTGTTTATTTCCTTTATAGGATAAATTCACCATTAGAGTTAATGAAGTTATATAAAATGGAAATTTAACTTAACTTATATTAACAATTTCACAAAATTTATTATTTTATTTTATTTTTTTATTGATATCAACATATCTATATTTGTGCATATAAATAAAAATAAATAATATGAAGTTAATTATCTCTATATCAGTAATAATACTATTTGTTACTAACGCATTCTCACAAACTTTTGAAAATGTTGATGCAATTAAATTTAAACAACTTTCAGATGCAGGCGATGGAATAATTTTAGATGTAAGAACATCCGATGAATATTCGCGGGGACATATTGCTAATTCAACATTAATTGATTTAAGTGATAAAAATTTTAACACAAAAATTAATTTAATGCAAAAATCGAAACCAATATATGTATATTGTCTTTCTGGTTCACGAAGCGCTTATGCCGCAAAAGAATTATCGAAAAATGGATTTAATAAAGTTTATAATTTACAATCTGGTTTAATGGGCTGGAATAGAGCAGGGTATAGTTTAGTTACCGATGGCGTAATTGCTAAATCTAATAAAGTTAGCTATACTTACGATTCTATAAATAAAATATTAAAAACAAATAAAGTTGTATTGGCCGATTTTAGTGCAACATGGTGTGCTCCATGCAAAAAAATGTTGCCTATAGTTGAAAAAATTAAAGGTGAATATAAAAATAAAGTTGAAATTCTAAATATTGATATAGAGAGTAATAGCGATATTGCTAAAAAGTTTAACGTTTTGTCGGTTCCAACTTTTATTATATTTAAAAATGGTAAAAACGTTTGGCAACAAAGTGGAGCAATTTCAGAAGATGATTTAAAGAAAGCATTAAAAACTCAATTAAAATAAAATAATTTACTACTCTCCATTATCATCGTTATTCCTAGGCTTTGGGTTAATTTTTTCTTCGGGTTGGGTGCCAGACAATGTTTTTATTAGTCGATTGTTTTTAAATACAGCTTCAAAAATTATTTTTCCATTAGGTTCGTAATAAATTGTTTTCCCATTTTTTAATCCGTCTTTATAATTTATTTCACTTTCAATTGGACCCTGTGGGTAGTATGTTAACCATTTGCCTTCGTGGCGTCCGTTTTTATAATTTTCTTGACGTAAAATTTGTCCTAATTCATTATAGTACAACCATTTTCCAATTTTTTCGTCATCTTTGTAATTCCCTTTTGTATTTTGTTTTCCGTTAGAGTACCAAGTATTGTACGAGCCTTGATGAATTTTATTTATAATTGTTTCTTCCGATAACATTTTGCCATTAGGGAACCAGTAGGTAACTTTCCCATCTTGAAGACTGTCTTTATAATTAATTTCGTATTTTTTTTGTCCGTTGTTATGGTAACCAATCCATAGGCCGTTCATTATACCATTTGTGAAATTTCCTTCCATTTTTTTATTCCCATTTTCGTTCCACATGGTCCAAAAGCCATTTTCTAAGCCATTTTCAATATTTCCTTCGTGCTCTTTGTTACCGTTTTCGTAGTAATATGTAACTTTCCCATTTTTAACACCATTTTTATAATTAATTTCTTTCCAAATTGCTTTGTTTCCGTACCAATAAGTCCAAAGTCCATCCATTTTTCCATTTACATAGTTTCCTTCATTTCCTTTGTTACCATCGGTTCGCCAATATGTCCATTTACCTTCTTGCACATCGTTTACAAAATTACCTTCAATATTTAGCAAATTGTTATTAGATGTACTTTTTTCAAAATACCATTTTGCTTTACCATTCTTTATCCCATTTTCAAAAGTTATTTCTGATTCTTTTTTCCCATTATTGTACCATTTGTTATGAATTCCAGTTCTTAGATCTGATTTAAATTCGCCATCCATTTTTTTATTTCCATTTTCGTAATAAAACAACCATAGTCCTTCTTTCAAGCTATCCTTAAGGGTACCTTCCATTTCTTTTTGTCCGTTATGGTAGTATGTTATATTTGCACCATTTTCGTAATTTAATTCCGATTGTAATTTGCCATCATTAAACCAGGTTAACCATTTGCCCGTTCTAACGCCATTTAAATAATTTCCCGATGCTTGTTTTTGTTCGTTTTCGAACCAATAATTCCACTCTCCATTTTCAATACCATTTAAAAATGCACCTTTCGATTTTATTTTTCCATTTGTGTAATACTCCTCTGCAATTCCATTTCCTTTATCTACAAGTAATTTACCATTGTTATCCCAAAAATATTGTAATTTATAATTACCAAATTTATCGTAAAAAACTTCTTTCTTTTTTTGTCCGTTCTCATACCACGAAGTCCATAAACTATCTTTTGCTCCAGTTTTGTAATATCCTTTAATGCTTAATTGCCCATTTTCGAACCATTCGTTATATTCGCCACGTTGAAGACCATATTTCCATTCGCCTTCATTTTTTTTATTGCCGTTTGAATAATAAAAAATTATTTTACCATGAACAAATCCATTTATGAAATCGGTTTCCTGTTCAAGTTTTCCACTTTTGCTATAATATTTCCAGCGCCCATATTCTGCTCCTTTTAGCATCACACCCTTACTCGAAATTTTTTTATTTTTGTAGTAATTTACAACTGTATCTTGTGAATACGAAGCTGTTGCAAATGCAAGTATTAGAATTAGTAAATAATTTTTCATTATCAAAAATTTTGTTGAAAATAGAAATTTAATAAACACGAATTTAAATTTTAATAATATAATTTCACAAAATTATTAACTATCAAAAATCTTATTTTAATGATGACAAATGCCATTTTTAGCTAAAATATTTTTTGGCTAACTTTACAAATTAATAATTTTATGATGGATAAAAAAATTAGTAAAATAAATTTGTTACATGATTTTAAAGAAGTTGCTACTAGTGAGTGGGTTAACTTAATTGTAGAAGATTTAAAAGGATTAGATTTTGACTCAAAAATGGTTTGGAAAACGCCCGAAGGGTTTAATTTAAATCCATTTTATAGAGAAGAGAATACCAATAATTTAGAATTTTTAAAATCAGAAAAAAATAAAATTCCAATTGTTAGGGGATATAAAACTGAAAATAACAATTGGGATATTTCTCAAGAAATTATTGTCGAAAAATTTGTTTATGCCAATAAACAAGCAATAAAAGCTTTAAAAAATGGAGCAAATAGCATTTCTTTTGTATTAAATAATTTCAATAATTTATTGCAATCGCAAGTTCATGAGTTGTTAATGAATATTGATATTGATAAAGTTGCAATTCGTTTTACAACAAATTGTAATTCTTTATTTGAATTTATTGAAACAGAGCTTAAAAATAAAAATGTAGAACTTAAAAAAGTTCATATTGAATTTAATTACGCACCAATAAATTATTTAACATTAACTGGAGATATTAATACTGTTAAAGAAGAACAGTTTCTAAACTACTCGAAATTAATAAAAAAAATCTCCGAAAATTTACCCGAATCTAGAACTATAGGAATTAATGTTTGTGATTTTGCAAATGCTGGCTCGTTAATTACTCAAGAGCTTGCTTATGGTTTAGCTATTGCATCAGAATATTTATCAATATTTTCTGAAAAAGGAATTAATGTTAAAACAATTGCTAAACAAATTTCTTTTAATTTTGCTGTAGGCTCTAATTATTTTTTCGAAATATCAAAACTTCGCTCAGCAAGAGTACTTTGGGCAAAATTATTAGAAGCTTATATTCCTAACAATATAGAAAATATTCCAATTAATATTAATTGTATTACAACCGATTGGAATAAATCGAGTTACGATGTTTATAATAATGTTTTACGTCAAACTACCGAAGCAATGTCGGCTATTATTGGTGGTACAAATTCGTTAACTGTTCGACCATTTAATTCGGTAACTGGTAATTCCGATGATTTTTCGAATAATCTTGCTCGAAATCTTCAAATAATTTTAAAAGAAGAAGCTCACTTAAATAAAGTAGCCGATATTTCTGGAGGTTCATATTATATCGAAAATTTAACAAATAACATAATAAATCAGGCTTGGAAATTGTTTTTAGAAATAGAAGAAAAGGGTGGATATATAAAAGCCTTTAAAAATGGAGTTATTCAAGCAGAAATTAAGCAAGTGCAGCAACACCGTTATTTATCAATTGCCAAGCAAAAAGAGATTTTTATAGGAGTTAATCGGTATCCCAACTTCAATGAAAAAGCAAATAACAAAGCGCAAAATAATAAAATTATTTCAAAAAAACAATATGAATTAGAACCAATAAATATATTTAGAGGAGCCGAAGCATTTGAACAATTACGTTATAAAACTGAACAATTAAATAAAATTCCAAAAGTTTTTTTATTTACATTTGGTAATTTAGCTCAACGAAAAGCAAGAGCATTTTTTGCAACAAACTTTTTTGGTTGTGCAGGTTTCGAAATTATTGATAATCCTGGATTTGAAAATATTTCTGAAGGTAACAAAGCTGCTTTAAATTCTAATGCAGATATTGTGGTAATGTGTAGTTCAGATGATGATTATGTTGAAGTTGTACCTAAAATATGCGAAGCTCTTAACAATAAAATTATTATTGTACTTGCTGGTAATCCAAATGAGAAAATGATAGAAAAATATAAATCTTGCGGTGTTGAGCATTTTGTTAATATTAAATCGAATATTTTAGAAGAGCTCAGAAATTTTCAATTCGAGATTAATAACAAAATGAAAAATAAAAATTAAATAAAAGATGAAACCCGATTTTAAAAATATTGTTTTAAACACAATAAATAGTAGTAATAATTTATTGAATATTAATTCGAAAAATTCATGGTTAACATCAGAATTAATTGATATTAAACCATTTTTCACTAAAAAAGATATTGAAAATTTTGAACATTTAAATTATGCTGCAGGTATTGCACCATTTTTACGTGGACCATATTCAGCAATGTATGTTACAAAACCGTGGACTATTCGCCAATACGCTGGATTTTCAACAGCCGAAGAATCGAATGCGTTTTATAGAAGAAATTTAGCTGCTGGGCAAATGGGACTTTCGGTAGCATTTGATTTGGCAACGCATAGAGGTTACGATTCTGATCACGAAAGGGTTGAAGGCGATGTTGGAAAAGCAGGCGTAGCCATTGATTCAATTCTCGATATGAAAATTCTTTTCGACCAAATTCCTTTAAATAAAATGTCGGTTTCAATGACTATGAATGGTGCTGTATTACCAATTTTGGCATTTTATATTGTTGCAGCTTTGGAACAAGGTGCAAAACTCGAAGAATTAACTGGAACTATTCAAAATGATATTCTTAAAGAATTTATGGTTCGTAATACATACATTTATCCACCTGAGCCATCGATGCGAATAATTGCCGATATTTTTGAATATGTTTCTAAAAAAATGCCCAAATTTAATTCAATTAGTATTTCAGGTTATCATATTCAAGAAGCTGGTGGTACGGCAGATATTGAGCTTGCATACACATTGGCAGATGGATTAGAATATTTGAGAACTGGAATAAAATCTGGCTTAAATATAGATGACTTTGCACCACGATTATCATTTTTTTGGGGGGCAGGAATGAATCATTTTATGGAAATTGCTAAAATGCGTGCTGCAAGAATGTTATGGGCAAAAATTGTAAAACAATTTAATCCTAAAAATCCTAAATCACTTGCATTACGTACTCATACACAAACTTCTGGATGGAGTTTAACAGAACAAGCTCCCTTTAACAATATAACGCGTACATGTGTTGAGGCATTAGCAGCTGCATTTGGGCATACTCAATCATTACATACTAATGCACTTGATGAGGCTATTGCTTTACCATCTGATTTTTCGGCTCGTATTGCACGAAATACACAAATTTATTTGCAAGAAGAAACTAATATTTGTAAATCAATTGACCCTTGGGCTGGCTCATATTATGTTGAATATCTTACAAATGAGTTAGCAAGTAAGGCTTGGCAATATATTCAGGAAATTGAAGAACTTGGTGGAATGGCTAAAGCTATTGAAACCGGAATTCCCAAAATGAGAATTGAAGAAGCATCTGCACGAAAACAGGCACGTATAGATTCTGAAAATGAAATTATTGTTGGAGTAAATAAATATAGATTGCAAAAAGAAGATCCTATTGATACTTTAGAAGTTGATAATACCGCTGTTCGCAATTCGCAAATAAAAAGATTAGAGCAACTTCGAAATAATAGAAATAATGATGACGTTAAAAATATTTTAGAAAAAATAACTGAAGCTTGTAAAAATAACAATGGAAATCTTTTAGAACTTTGTGTTGATGCAGCCTCTAAAAGAGCTTCGTTGGGTGAAATTTCTTACGCAATTGAAAAAGTTTATGGACGATATAAAGCTAACATACGTATGATATCAGGAGTATATTCATCTGAAACAAAAGGCAACGATAAATTCAGCGAAGCACGCGAATTATCAGATGCTTTTGCCAAAAAAGAAGGTCGTAGACCAAGAATTATGATTGCTAAAATGGGACAAGATGGCCACGATCGTGGAGCAAAAGTTGTTGCAACAGCTTATGCCGATATGGGATTTGATGTTGATATGGGACCATTGTTTCAAACTCCAGCCGAAGCTGCAAAACAAGCTGTTGAAAATGATGTTCATATTCTTGGTGTTTCGAGTTTAGCTGCTGGTCATAAAACTTTGGTACCTCAGGTAATTAGTGAATTAAAAAAACATGGAAGAGAAGATATTATGGTAATTGTTGGTGGTGTAATTCCTGCTCAAGATTACGATTTTCTTTATAAAACTGGTGTTGTTGGCATATTTGGACCAGGCACTAAAATTGCCGAAGCTGCAATTAAAATTTTAAATATTTTGTTAGATAATTAATTTTCTTTTTAAGCACAATTAAAAAAATTCGAAAATCAATGTCAATAACGAATTTCATTTTTTAAAACGCTTAATTAATTATAAAAATAACAACAAGCAAAATTATTTGCATATTTTCAAATTAATATTTGGTACAATATTTATTGTTAATTTGGTATTTAATTTTAATAACGTTAATTATCATTTTAACAAGTAGTTAAATAAAAGTCCGTAAAGTGTATAAATCAAAAATAAATTAAATGTGAATTTTATTATTAAAAAAATGATTATTTTCGTACAAATTTATGTTTATATTAAAGCCAAACAAATATAAAACGTTGATGATTTATCGAATAGTTATAATGTTTTTTCTTTTCTTTTCAGTATTTAATGTAAGAGTTATTGCCCAAGAAACCGTAAAAACAGCCCAAGAAACACAACTTGAACAAAAAGCTTTTACACTTTTTAAAGAAGATAAATTTTCGGAAGCACTTCCTTTATTTTCACAATTATTGAGTTTGTTTCCAAAAGAACCTAATTATAATTTTGGTTATGCAGTATGTTTAATTGAAACTAATCAACAAATAGAAAAATCGATAAAATATTTACAATTTGCAGATAGCAAAAGCGATAACCCATTAATAAAATTTTATTTAGGAAGGGCATTTCATTTAAGCTATAAATTTGATGAAGCTTTAAATTATTACGATTTATACTCTAAAAAAGCTTTACCAGCAGATAAAAAGAAATATTTGCTTGATAGTAAAATAGCAATGTGCAAAAACGGGAAAGAACTTATTAAATATATAAGCGATTTAGCTGTAGTTGACAATAAAAAAATTAAAAGCGAGAATTATTATTACTCATATGAGTTAAACGATTATGGCGGTAAATTAATAATTAAACCACCCGAATTTAAATCAAAACTCGATAAAAAGCTCGAATCGTCTAATACTGTGGTGTTTTTTCCTAGCTCTGGAACCGAAGCTTATTTTGGTAGTTATGGCGATAATAAATCAAATGGAAAAGATATTTATAAAATAACCAAATTACCCGATGGTAAATGGGGTAAACCCGAAAATTTGGGCACTGTCATTAATACTCAATACGACGAAGATTTTCCTTTTTTTTCAAATGATGGAAAACTATATTTTTCTTCAAAAGGTCATAATAGTATGGGAGGTTTCGATATTTTTAAATCGGAATTTGATACAACCTCAAAAAAATGGTTAACCCCAATTAATCTCGATTTTCCTATAAATACGCCTTATGATGATTATTTATATATTCCTGATAAAGATGAGAAATATGCTTTTTTTGCTTCAAATCGTGAAACAAATGGCGACAATATTTCTGTTTATAAAATTGTTGTAGATAAAAACCCTATAAAAAGAGAATTTAATAATATTGATGAAGTTATAAATACTTCAAAATTAGAAGTTTCGTCGTTAGCTGAAATTCAAAAAGCCGAAAATTCTCATAACAAATTAGAAAATAAATTACAGTCAAATAATGTAAATGAAAATAACAATTTGCAGAATACAAATAATTTTATATTTAAGCCAATTACATATTCTCAAAATTTAACTACCCAACAAATAAGTTCTGAAGTGGCAAAAGATGAAGAGATTATTAATGAGCAATCAAAAACTATTCGAAAACAAAGTAATTTAGCATATTTGTCGGCAATAGATAAAAATAATAAAGCAAATGAAAAACGACAACTTGCTTCAGCAAAAACTGAACAGCTAATAAATACTACCGATAATTCTAAGATTGAACAAAAAAAGCAGGAAATATTTGATTTAATTACTGATGCTGAAAATTTAGAGAAAGATGCTGTAACAGCTTATAACATTGCAAAAAATTTAGATCAAATAGCTGCAGATATCGAAAAAGATGTTGCGAAAACTAAAAATATTAAAGAAGCAATTAATAATGCCGATAATTCTAATAATCAAAGTCTTGTCGAAATTGCTAATAAAAACAAAGAACTTCTTAACAATAGTCAGAATAAATATACAAATTTAGAAAATGAAATAATTAACAGAAATAATTTAGCTGAAAAAAAGCAAGTTGATTTATTACAAAATCAGAAACTTTATCAAGAAAATCAAGATAATATTGCAAAAATTGAAAATGAAATAAGCGAATTACAAAAACAAATTGAAAATGAATTAAATAATGAACAAAAGTTAATTTTATCTGAGAAAATTGAAAATAAAAACAAATTGCTAGATAAGTACAATGAACAAGATTCTACACTTCAAGACAATTATGATAAGGCTAAATTAGAAACAGAAAATTTACAATCGGAAGTTAGTTTTTTAAAGCAAATTTCGAATTCAATAAAAACCGATAAACGCTCTTCACAAGATATTGCGACATTAACTAAAAACATTAATAAAGAGCAACTTCACAAAGAAATATTTGAAAAGGAACTCGATGTTGATATTAAAAATGCAAATACTGTACTTCAAAACAATCAACAAAATAATAATTTAGTAGCAATAAATAATAATGTTAAAAGTATTAACGAAACAAATCAAAATACTAATAATAATAAGTTAAGCGAAGAACAAGTAAAAAATTTATATACTCAAGCTGAAAGGAACAATAAAATTGTTGACTCATTACAAAATGTTATAACTAATAAAGAAAAAGTAATGTCAACAATAACCGACCAGAATAAGCATGCTGAAGCATTTAATGAAATAGTACAATTAAACGATATTAAAGAAATAAAACGCAAACAAAATGAAGAAATATTAAAACAAGCAAAAGCAAACGATAAAAATTTAGTTGTTAAAAATAATTCAAATGCATACCAAAATAATTCTGTATTCCCATTCAACAAAGACAATCAAAATAATCAAGATTCAAAGTTAGTGGCTTATCAAAAAGAATTACTTAATACCCAATATTATGAAAATATAATAAAAGAACAGCATAATCAACTCGAAATATTAAATAATTCAATTAATAATACTTCTGATGCAAATGCCAAATTATCTATTGAAAAACAAATTGCAGAATTAAATAAACAAATTGTTGAAAATAATAAAATTAAAGATCAAAGTAAATTAAATGCAGAAAAATTACACGAAGATGCAGTATCTGAAATTGATACAAATTCTATAACAAATGAGCAACTAGTGTTAAATGCAACTCAATATAAATTAAAAAGCGAGATAAATTATAGTAACGATCAAAAACAAATATTGAGTTTAGTTGAAAATGATAGGAACCTATTAAAATCGACTCAGAAAAAATATAATGAAATTACAGCAGAAATTGCAGATTTAACTAAAAAAAGCGAAACATCTGATGCCACAACAAAAAAACAAATTGAAAAAGAAATTATAAATAAACGCGAAAAACAGAATGAGTTGGTAACTAAATATTCAATAATTTCTAAAGAATCTAATAGCGATTTGGCATCAATATATAAAGACGTAATAGATGCTAATAAAAAAATTGATTTTAATAATCCAGATGTGCGACTTGCAAATATGCTTGATAAAGAAGCTGAAATTTATTTCGAAAAGGCTTTAAATGTGCGTAAAGATGCTGATTTGCTTACTAAATCAGAAGAAATTCAGAAAGAATACCAAAAAGCCGATAATTTAGAACAAATTGCAATACAAAAACAAAAATATTCGATAGATTTATTTGTGAAATCAAAAATCGATTTAACTGCAAACAATAATGATAATAGTATTGTATCAAATAGTCAGAATGTAATTAAAAGTTTTAATTCTGTGTCGCCCGATACTAATTTAGTGCCACAAACTATTCAAATAACATTAAACCCAGACGAAGAGAATCAATTAAAAACTTTCCGACAAGATTCACATAAAGCAGATGTAATGCTTGCCGAAGCTAACAAAATTTTGACTGATGTTGAAACAAAGAGAACGCAGGCTGCAAATACTTTTTCTACATCTGAAAAACAACAAATATTGAAAGGCGTTGATGTAAAAGAACAAAAAGCATACGACCAACTTATGGTTTCGTATAATACTTACGGTAAGGCAGATAGCATGAAATATGTTGTTTATAAAAATCAGATAACTATGTTGCAAAATGCTTCTAAAGAAATAGGAAATAATAAATCTATTGCAAAACAATATACAAATGAAGCTGATTTTTATTTTGAAGAAGCTAATAGAATAAGAACAAAAGCAAAAAATACTACTGATAAAACACAAAAAGCTGAAGAATTAAAACGTGCAACTGACTTTGAAAAGAAAGCCCTTTCAAGTCAAGAGTTTGCTGTTGATGTGCTTACCGATGTTAATCCAGTGTTCTTTGTTTCAACAAATGAACTGACTAAAGTTGATAGGCTCGATGTTCTTAATCAGCCTGTAAATGTTGATGATATAGTGCATGTTAAAACAAGTAGAATAATTTCAAAATTAAGTATAACCGAAGATGAGCTAAAAAAGTTAGATGAAGTTGAGAAAAAACGTTCAATATCAAGTCAACTGTTAAAAGATGCTGATGTTTATAATAAGTCAATAGATAGTTTGCAGAAAATTGTAAGTATGCCAACTAATTCAAAAGAAAAGAAAAAGGCAGAAAAACAAATTGCAAAACTCGAAAAGAAAATGTTTGCCAGCCAATTTACATCTGCCGAAATTGACGAAAGTGTAAATGATGCACGTTTTTATCTTTATAAAGATTATTTTAAGAAAACAAGATTAAATGATAATACACAAGAAGCTAGGCAAGGAAAACAATTAGAAAAAGATTCGAATACTAAATATTCTAAAGCAAAATCATTACGCGAAAAAGCCTTTATGAAAGAAGATGCTAGAAAGGCATTTGAGTATACCGTACAGGCTAAGAAACTTGAAGTAGAGGCAATTGAAGATCAAGAAAGAGCTTACGGAATTTATCTTAATTTAAAACCATTAGAAGACGAATTAAAAGAATATGCTTTATTGCACCCTGCTAAAAATACTAATAGTGAAAATAATCTAATTGTTAAATCTACTGCGAATATTACTCCTATTGAAACAATAATCGATACTACTGAGTTAATTGCAAATAATCAAATTGAAAATAACAACCAACCAACAAATAATATTCAAAATAATATAATTGAGAATAATAATATAACAAATGTTACAGAAAATAATAATGTTGAAAAAATTGATACAATACCTAATAAAATTGAAACTAAAATAGATACAACACAAAAAACAAATGTTATTATTGAAAACAATACTAATCAAATAGATACACTTAATAACAATGTTCAACCTAATGCAATTGATACCGTTATAAAAACTAACATAGTAGAATTAAATAATAATATTGAAAAAATTGATACTGCACAAAAAATTATTTCTTCTAATAAAACCAATAACCAAACTAATAACAATATAAAAAATGTAGATAATTCACAAGCTGTAAATAATCAGAACTTATTAAGCGATAATTCTGCAGTTAATGAGGCTCTTAATAAACAAGGGTTTGGGTTCTCTAATTTGCCTGTAAATGCTTATAGTAACGCAAATCCAATTCCAATGAATATGCCATTACCCGATGGAATAGTGTTTAAGGTGCAAATAGGTGCATTTAAGTCGCCAGTTAAAAATGAAACATTTAAAGGATTAAATCCAATTTCTGGCGAAACATTAGAAGGTAGTCAATATGTTAGATATTACGTAGGATTATTTTATTCCGAAGATGCTGCAACAATAGTTCGCGATCAAATAAAACCTATTGGATATAAAGATGCTTTTATTGTTGCATACAAAGATGGAAAGAAAATTACTTTGTTTGAGGCACGTAGATTGTTAAAAGAACAAGGAGAAGTTGAAAAATACGAACTTTTAACTCAAGCCGAAGTTAATAAAATTAAAAATAGGGTTAGCAATAACGATAACAATTTACAAAATATAAGCAATATTGTAAATGATAATAAAGTTGTTGTAAATAATACAAATACTATTCAAATTAAAGCAACAGTAAATTCCACAGATGTTACAGCTACTTCAGGGTTATTTTATACTGTCCAAATAGGTGTGTATAAAACTCCAGTTTCTTCTCAAGATTTAAAAAACTTATCGCCAATATACGAAGAACATGCATACGGCTTTATTCGTTATACAACTGGTAAATATAATGATTTTAAAAATGCTGATATTGAGAAAAATCGTATTGTACAGCTTGGAATAACCGATGCTTTTGTATCGGCATATTATAATGGAAAAAGATTAAGCGTTGCCGATGCTTTAAAAATAAGTATTCAAAATAAAGATGTGAAATCGGATCAGGTTGAAGTTAAATATCCAGAACAACAAATTGATAACACACAAAATAATTTAAAAATTGTTAAAGATTCAATAGTTTTTAAAGTACAAATTGGATCTTTTAAAGAGCAAGTGCCAGTTGAAAAAGTAACTCGTTATATTGAGTTAGCATCAAATTATGGCTTAAACCAAGAACGCGATGAGTCAGGTGCTACAGTATATTTCATTGGTAAGTTAAAAACATATGATGAAGCTCTTCAATTGCGTGATGTGCTAATTAATGAAGGTGAAAAAGATGCTTTTATTGTGGCATTTAGTGGAAAACAAAAAATTTCTATTAATGATGCTAAAAAAATACTTAACCAATAAATTTTGTACTTTTGCTTTTTAATAAAATTATTAAAATGACAACCAAGCAGAAAAATAAAATAAACACATCAAAAAATGGCGAAAAAAAATCGCAAGAAATGTTTCTTGTGCTTTACAACGATGATGTAAATACTTTTGAGTTTGTAATAGAAACTTTAGTTGACACTTGTAAACATTTTCCAGAACAAGCTGAACAATGTGCTATAATTACTCACTTTAAAGGTAAATGTGATGTTAAAAAAGGTGATTTCGAATTTCTAAAACCTTTAAAAGATATTTTGATTTCAAAAGGTTTATCTGCTGTAATTGAGTAATTATGCTAATAGCTATAATAATATTCATTGTTTTAGGTGTGTTATTAACAATAATTGAAATTGTAATTTTACCTGGTTCAACAGTTGCAGGAATTGGTGCTTTAATTATGTTTGCTTTAGGATTGTATTTTTCATATTCAACTTATGGAACCACAATTGGAAATTATGTACTTGCAGGTACAATATTGTTTTTAATTATTGCAATTGGATTTGCACTAAGAGCAAATACTTGGAAAAGATTTATGTTAAACACTAATGTTGATGGTGTTGCAAACACAATTGAAACCGACATTAAAGTTGGTGATACTGGGATATCAGTAGCACGACTTAACCCAATGGGCAAAGTTTTAGTAAATAATGAATATTATGAGGCTAAAGTTATTAACGAAATGATTGACCCAAATGTTGAAATTGTAGTAGTAAAAATAACAGGTAATACATTAATTGTAAAACCATTAAATAAATAAATATGTTAACAGGAACAGCACTTTACATTGCCATAGCCATTGCAGGAGTAATAGGCTTATGGATTATACTTTTTTTTATACCAATAGGCTTATGGTTTTCGGCTTTAGTATCGGATGTGCATATTTCTTTAGTTCAATTAATTTTAATGCGTTGGAGAAAAGTTCCACCTACCATTATCGTAAATTGTATGATAGAGGGTAAAAAAGCTGGAATTCCATTAAATAGAGATGAACTCGAAGCACATTTTTTGGCTAGAGGTCATGTTCAATTAGTTGTGCATGCACTTGTATCAGCTGGCAAAGCTAACATCGATTTAAATTTTAAAATGGCTACAGCTATAGACCTTGCTGGTAGAGACGTTTTTGAAGCAGTCCAAATGTCGGTAAATCCAAAAGTTATAAATACTCCACCAATTGCTGCTGTTGCTAAAGATGGTATTCAATTAATAGTAAAAGCACGTGTAACCGTTAGAGCAAATATTAAGCAATTAGTTGGTGGCGCTGGCGAAGAAACTATTATTGCTCGTGTTGGCGAGGGAATTGTAACCTCAATAGGCTCTTCAATTTCTCATAAAGCTGTACTTGAAAACCCAGATACAATATCAAAAGTTGTGCTTCATAAAGGTTTAGATAGTGGAACAGCATTCGAAATTCTTTCGATTGATATTGCCGATATTGATATTGGTAAAAATATTGGAGCTCAATTAATGATGGATCAAGCCGAAGCCGATAAAAATATTGCACAAGCTAAAGCCGAAGAGCGTAGAGCTATGGCAGTAGCTTCTGAGCAAGAAATGAAAGCTAAAGCTCAAGAAGCAAGAGCCAAAGTTATTGAAGCCGAAGCAGGTATTCCTATGGCAATAGCCGAAGCCTTTAGAAGTGGAAATTTAGGTATAATGGATTATTACAAAATAAAAAATGTTCAGGCTGATACTAGTATGCGTGAATCAATTTCTAAAGGTGGTTCTAACGATAATCAAAATAAAATTTAAAAAATTTTGCAGGTAGTATAAATTTATTACTTTTGCAACCTTTTAGGAGAGGTGGGTGAGTGGCTGAAACCAACAGTTTGCTAAACTGTCGTACTGAGT
>JAVHRJ010000268.1:0-3938 GCA_036171595.1 Bacteroidales bacterium | reverse complement strand
AGCTCTCTTTTCATAAAGATATTGATCATTCCGAACAAGTTGAATTTATTGTTCCAGAAGTTTCCGAAAAAAAAATAAAAGAATTTCTTATTGATAAAGCAACGGAGTTGAATTTTTAATAAGAATGAATAATATTGCTGTTGTTTAGCTGCAGGTTACATGTAATTACCGGTAAAATTAAACGCGCTCCTGCTTTTTTTGTATATTTAGGACTTGAATGGTTCTATCGCCTAGCAAAACAACCGGCACGAATTGGAAGGCAACTTATTTTAGTTAAGTTCTTCTGGCGGTTGATGATTGGAAAAATATAGTGAATTATTTAAGAATTCAATAGAAATTATATTTGTAACATAGTTCAAGTGAAAGAAAATCAATACATAGAATTTAAGTTAAATTGGAAAGAAGATTTTCTGAAAAATATTTGTGCATTTGCTAATTCCGAAGGCGGTATTTTATACATCGGAATAAATAATAATGGCGAAACTATTGGAGTTAAAGATACAGCAAAGTTACTCGAAACACTTCCAAATATAATAAATCATAAAATTGGAATTATCCCCTCAGTATTAGTTGAACATATTGACGAAAAGCAAATTATAAAAATAATAATCCAAATTTCATCGGTTCCAATTTCATATAACGGCAAATATTATTTACGAAGTGGTAGTGTTGTATTAGAGTTGCAAGGAAGGGAATTAAGTGATTTTTTACTTAAAAAAAGTGGAATAACATGGGATGCTTTAGAGATTGATGCAAAATGGGATTTCGAACCGGATATTAAAACCTTTGAGCTCTTTAAGAAATTATCGTATGATAGATTACCCTTTGCGAAAAACGAAAAGGATGTACATGTTCTCATTAAAAAGTTGAATTTATTAACTCCTTCTTTGTTGCCAACCAAAGCAGCTATTTTGTTGTTTGATAAAAATCCTCAGCGATTTTTTCCACAGGCTGTTATAAAGATAGGACGATTTATTAACGAGTCAGAAATAGTTTCGTCTGATATTGTAGAAGGAAATTTGTTTGAGCAGGCAGAAAATACTTTGGCAATTTTAAAAACGAAATACCTTTTAAGTCATATTACATACGAAGGTGCACACCGACGCGAGAAATTGCAATATCCCTACGAAGCATTGCGCGAAGCCATTTTTAATGCACTTATCCATCGCGATTACAATTCAACTTCTGCTATACTGATTAAGATATATAACAATAGTTTAAGTATTGCAAACGAAGGTAAATTGCCACCCGAAATTACTATCGCCGATTTAAAACGGGAACATTTATCAAAACCACGAAATAAATTATTGGCCGATATATTTTATAAAGCAGGTTTTATCGAGAGCTGGGGAAGAGGCACAATTAGTATTATTAATGAATGTAAAAAGGCCAATATTCCAGAACCAAATTTTTATGAAGAACATGGAGTGGTAAAAATTATTTTTGAATTAACCAGTATTGGTAAATTTCTAAATGAGGGATTAAATGGGGGATTAAATGGGGGATTAAGTGGGGGATTAAGTGGGGGATTAAATGAGAACCTGGATCTTATAAAAAAATACATAACAAAACATCCAGGCAAAAAAACAAGTGAAATTGCCGAAGCTACACGCACGCCTTTTAAAACACTTGAAAAATGGTTGAAAAAGCTAAAAGATGCGCAAATAATTGAATTTAAAGGAAGTAAAAAAACCGGAGGATATTTTATACTTTAACTAATAAAAAAACAATCAAATAGTGAATATTGAAATTATACCTTATTCCCCCTATACCTTCCTATTTCCTCATTTTATCAGTTCCTCGTTTTATCTTTTTTAACCTTTCGACTTTTAAACTTTATAACTTTTTCAATTTCAAATTGTTCCTCCCCGCACCCCGACCCTAAATGGCACCACCCCACTAATAACTCAATAACTATTAACTTTTTATCCTTGACTTTCGACTTTCAACTCATTATTTCCTCAGTTCCTCAGTTTATCGTTTCCTCGTTTTATCATTTTTTAAACTTTAAGTACTCTAGTCACTTTTTTTATTTTTGCATATATTTTAACATGAAAGAAACTTCAGAAAATAACCAAGGCGAAATAATATTATATCAAATTTCTGATAATCAAACTGAATTAGAGGTAAGATTTGAAGATGAGACCATTTGGCTTACGCAATCTCAAATTATTGAGCTTTTTTCAACGAGTAAAGCTAATGTAAGTGAACATATTAAACAAATATTTCAATCAAATGAATTAACAATAGAGGCAACTGTTCGGAATTTCCGAATAGTTCAGATCGAAGGAAATAGAAGTGTTACTCGTAATATTGACCATTACAACCTAGATATGATTATCTCTATAGGTTATCGAGTCAATTCAATTCGTGGTACGCAATTCCGCATTTGGGCAAATAAAGTCTTGAAAAATTATTTACTTAAAGGCTATGCAGTTCGCCAGCAATTTGAGCAAATTGAAAAGAAATTACAACAACATGATAAAACGCTTTTTGAACACGACCAAAAATTCGAATTGCTTATTAAAACTGCATTACCCCCACACGAAGGCATTTTCTTCGATGGACAAATATATGATGCATACGAAAAAGTATCTTCCTTTATTAAAGAAGCAAAATCCTCTATAATTTTAATTGATAATTATATTGATGATACAGTCTTGACTTTATTAACAAAGCGTAAAAAAGGTGTTAAAATAATTGTATTTACCCAAAAAATATCAAAGCAGTTAGCATTAGACATTCAAAAACATAATGCACAATATGAACCCATTCAAGTAAGGGTATTTGCCAAATCGCACGATAGATTTTTAATTATCGACGAAAAAATAATTTACCATATTGGGGCATCACTCAAAGATTTAGGCAAGAAATGGTTTGCCTTTTCTAAAATTGATATTAATCCTGAATTAATACTCAATGAACTCAATAACTTAATAACCCATTAACTTTATAAATCCTCGCTTTTACACAACCTCACTTCCCCGTAATTCGTCATTATTCATTCGTAATTGTTTTATTAACTCAATAAACATTAACTTAATAACTTTTTTCAGTAACTCGTAATTAGTAACTAGTAACTTTTTGTTTTTCCTCCCCACACCCTGACCCTAAAGGGCACCACCACTCAATAACATTAAACAACGAACATGAAACAGTGAACTTTACAACTTTATAACTTTAAACTTTTTACCCTTGTTAACTTTTTTCAAACTAGTAACTCATAATTTATAACTCGTAACTTTATAGTTTAGCCTTTAAACTTTATAATTATTATGCAAATAAAATTTCTCGATCTACAAAAAATTAACAACCAATACGCAGATGAATTAAAAAATGCTGCTTCAGATGTTATTGACTCTGGTTGGTATTTGCTTGGTGAAAAAGTAAAAACTTTTGAAAACGATCTCGCTAATTTTATTGGCACAAAACACGCAATAGCTTGTGCAAATGGACTTGATGCTCTTCGGTTAATTTTAAAAGCCTATATTGAGCTTGGTGTTATGAGCGAAGGAGATGAAATTATTGTTCCTGCAAATACATATATCGCAACTATTCTTGCAATAACCGACAATCGCTTAAAACCTGTTTTGGTTGAACCGAATATTAATACTTATAACCTTGATATTTCTCTAGTTGAAAAACAGATAACAAATAACACAAAAGCTATTTTACTTGTTCATCTTTATGGAAGTGTATGTTGGTCTGAAGAACTTGAAAAAATAGCAAAAAAACATAATCTTAAAATTATTGAAGACAATGCCCAGTCAATAGGTGCTTTTTACATTCCATCCATCCCCTCTCGTCATCCTGAACTTGATTCAGGATCTCCTCACAACCCACAACCCAAGCGCACAGGCTCTCTCGGCGATGCTGCTGGCTTTAGCTTTTACCCAGGCAAAAACCTTGGTGCCTTAGGAGATTCGGGAGCTGTAACA
>JAVHRJ010000267.1:0-3965 GCA_036171595.1 Bacteroidales bacterium | reverse complement strand
AATTAGAAGACTATATTTACAAAAATAAACATTTACCAGAAGTCCCCTCTGCCGAATTTGTTAAAAACAATGGAATGAAATTAGGTGAAATAAATGCGTTGTTATTAAAAAAAGTGGAAGAACTTACCTTATATTTAATACAAATTGAAAAGGATAACATTGCTTTAAAAGAAAGAATTTCAAAACTTGAAAATAAATAGCTTCAATGAAAAGCAATGTTTGTTTTATATTATTGCTCTTATTTTGTAATGTCTTGGTTTTTTCGCAAGATTCAATATCAAAACACAGTTTTATTCAAATATCAATAAATATCTCCATACCTAGAGATTATAATATGAGATTTATGCAACCATTTTCATTTGTAATTGATCCCGTAGATCTCGGAGGATATAGTATTTATAATAAATTAGGAGGTGCATTAACAATTGAATATTTGAAACAAATTAAATCAAAATTATTTTTAAAAACAGGTTTAGATTTTACTATGACATCATCATTTAAAACTGCCAAGGGAAATGAGATATTAATTTTACATCAAAGTTATCAACCTGTAGTTTTATTTGAAGCTAATTACCATAATATTATGGGTGGAATTTTTATAGGTTCAGAATATCTGTTATCTTCAAAAAGTTCAATATTTTTAAATATAACACCTGATTTATTTAATATTTCTTTTAGTAAATCAATAGATTTTGATGGTAATAAAAGAAAAGATATTCGTTTATCAACTGATAATTTTTTTGACGCTATAAGATTTAAAGTTGGTTACAGTTACCAATTTTACAAAAGGTTTAAAGTATTTATTAGCACCGAAGTTTTTTCGGATGATTTTACTAATCCTTATTTTGGAATAGGATTAAAATATAAATTTTTAAAATAAGATAAATATGAAATATTTACTTTTTATCTGCATTTTATTTGGAACTATAATAAAAATATATTCTCAAAATATTATTTCTAATTCAGGTTTTGAACAAGGAAATTTTATAACAAATTATACCAATGAGGATTATTACATATATGGTCCTCCTGATAGATTTTTAGATGGTATCAATGATTGGGAATGTAGATTTTGGAGAAAAATACCTAATAAACATAATCATGAAAATTACCAGACTAAATGGCATTCTCCTGATTGGTTTGGTGAAGTTAATTCGCAACCTTCTTATTTACATAACGAATTAAATTATTTTATTTATCCTATTGAAGGAAATAAATATGTTGGTATGATGGATTATGAACTTATTCAACAAAAGTTGGGTACATATAACGAACTTGAAAATGGTATTTCGTATATTTTGAAAATGAAAGTTTATTTATCATATAACAAGGTTGGGGATTATGCTTATACAACTTCTTTCTCTAATTCATATTTGAATGTTTATTTTGCAAAAAATAAAGTAAAATATAGAAAAGAATCAGGGAAGGACAATAAAGTTTGTACTGAAAAATATAAAAAACATGAAACTGGTTGGGGTCAAGACTATATAGATGTTGAGTATTTTGATTTAGCAAATTACACACTTGGTCAATGGATAACATTGAGCACTGATTTTTATGTTTCAAATTCAAATGCAGATAGTTATAATTGGTTTGTTATTGAAATATTGTAAATAAAAGTGAAACAAGTGACTGTCGATTAGCTTATGTGTTATTGGATGAAGTTTCGGTAGAACAAGGTTGCGATAATGAATGCAGTACAACAGACGGATTTTATAATATTCATACTAACAGTGAAGTTAATTACAATCACATGCTTACAATTACTGGACTTGAGAATATTTCCCAAGTTAAGTATAAGATAAAATCAGCAACCAACGGGACTGATGTAACACCGTATTTTGTTGTTAATAATCCTGCAAATACAATAGGTTGGGATGGAAGGAATCAAAATGGTTCTGACTTAGCTAATGCATATTATTTTTTAGAAGTTGTAGCTACTAATGATTGTGGTTCTAAAACTCTTCTTTTTCCTATTGTGAAAATTGAAAACTACTCTTATTTTTATAATTATGATGCTATTTATAATGAACATCCATTTGCCTCAAAACCTCCTGAACCTTGCTGTGTTTTTAATTTAGTATTAGATAATCAAATTTTATATGAAGATAAAACATTAAATCACCCATTAACATATAAAGTTCAAAATGAAATACAGGTTGGTCCAAATACATATATACCCGAAGATAATAATGTAATAATGACAGCAGGAAATAATATTATTTTCAAACCACCTTTTCATTCACAAGGCAACTTACATGCTTTTATTGAACCTTGTTCTGGTGGCACTAAAAATTTTAAATATAATGTTACTAACATTGATTCATCATATTATGCGAATAATGATACGTCATTAATAAAAATAAATGAGAAAATTGATGAAGAATTTAATTCAATTTCAAATGTAATATCCGTATATCCCAATCCATCGAACGGAATTTTTGAATTTGAGACCGACTATGATATAATTTCTAATGTCATTATTACAAATGTAAGCGGTATAAAAATATTTGAAAGAAATATAATAGATGGTGATGTGATTGATCTAACAGATTATCCAGCAGGTATTTATTTTGCAACAGTAAATTCAAATGGTCTTATAAATAAAGTAAAGTTAGTTTTAAAATAATATTGATTTTAAATATGAAATTTCTTATAATTAATAAGATTATTTGTATAAAATTGAAGGTAAATAGTCTCTTTATTTTTTTTCTTTTATTAATGTTCTTTTCAAGTTGTAAAAAAGAATATTTTGATATTGACGAAAAAGAAAAGATTATCTTTTTGTTTAATTCTTATAATATTGGTGATACTTTTAGAATGACAAGAAACACCCAAAGTCAGATTGATACTCTTACTTATACAATTGTCCAAAAAGATATTAATTATACAAAACGATATAAGTCACTTAATAAATACGACCAATATTATATTCTAGCATTTACATGTGATAAAACAGATTCTTTACAAATATATAATTCAGGAGGGGTATATTTTACAAGAGATGAAACTGTTTTGTTTTTTAATGAATTCTCTGTTAATACATTAATTTCAGAAAATGATACGATTACAGTAAATGGAGCTTTTTATGATAATTTATATAAACTTACTAATGACAATAATAATGTATTTGCTCTTACGTCCGAAAAATTTGGAATTGTAAAAATCTGGGCAGGTTCTTTATCATATAAGAGGTTGCCATAAAAGTAAAATAAGAAAAGGATAAATTCTTCAAACGAGTTTATTAAAATTTATCCAACAATTACTTCAACATTTGAAAAGGCAATAAATAATAAAAAACAGGAAGAGAGTAAAGAAATTGTTAATCAATAAAAAATAGAATGTTTTTCTATGCTATTATTATTTTTACTTTTGTAAAAACATTTTTTAATGTCAATTAAAAACTCTAAAAATTTGTTAGAAGTACAAACAGAAATTCGTGTCCGATTTAGCGAAGTTGATTCAATGGGAGTTGTATGGCATGGCAATTATCTCAAGTATTTTGAAGATGGAAGAGAAGCATTTGGCAGAAAACATGGATTAGGTTATCTTGATTTCTTTAAAAACAATATTCTAACACCATTAGTGTCAATAGAATGTAATTATAAACTTCCTTTAATTTATGGTGATACCGCAATTATTCATACTAAATATATTGATTGCGATGCTGCAAAACTTTTATTTGAATATAAAATTTTAAAAAAAGACACTAACGAACTTATTGTTACAGCTAAAAGCACACAAGTATTTTTAAATTCTAACAGAGAATTACTTTTAACATTTCCAGATTTTTTTATTGAGTGGAAAAGAAAAATGGGGCTTACTAAAAATCCATGAAAAATGGAAAAAGCGTATTTCGTATCAGACAATATCATTTCTTCGCTTGGATTTACAACCGCCAAAAACATTTCTGCAATTGAAAAACAAATAACAGGAATAAATCAAATTTCAGATAAAACTTTATG
>JAVHRJ010000266.1:0-3979 GCA_036171595.1 Bacteroidales bacterium | reverse complement strand
AGCAATCAACGTTTTCAGTTCCGAGCTTCCGATATCATAATCTTTGTTATTAATATTAACAAAACCACTCCCACGTATGTCTGCTATTATCAAATAATTTTTAATAATTCCTTTCCACGAAGGGGGGATTATCAGTTTATAATTTGCAAAAAACCTGAGGGGCTTTGCTTGATATGAAGAAACTTTTTTAACGAAAACTCCGGGGAATAAAACCATGGAATGCGGCGGTAATTGCAAAAGGAAAGAGTCTATTACTTCAATTTTAGGAATATTTTCATCGGTCATTAATATGTTGTTTTCAGGTGTTTTGTAAGGGTTGTTTTTTCTGTACCTCATTGAATATGCCCAGTCTTTTGAAATATATTTTTTCGGATTTGTTATAATTTCAGGATTTTTAATCAATTCTTCTACCCCTGCAATTTCATTATTTTCATTTAGGTAATAACCCCGGTAAGTTGGGTCAAGCATTTGCTATTTGTTATTATAGAACACCTCGGGAATATTATGAGTTGGAAAATGCCAAATTCTCGATTTATATCCAAGAATATTCCATATTTTATAAAGAACATTTGCTTGTCTTCCGCAATCATAGGAACCAACGGAATTGAAATAAAGCATTAATGTTGTTGACGAATAATCTTTTATTAATGGTGGATTATCGGAATAATTATCACACATAAATTTCCATGCAAAAAAGAATAAGCTATCCTTATTTGAGCCGGATAAATTCCTTATTTCGTCTGTTATATCATTGGTCGTTGTAAAGAATTTGTTGTTTAATTTCATGGAAAATGTAGCATTGGTATCAGAAGAATTAGTGATAGATATACATGAATTTTCAGGTTGCTGAACCTTTAATGTTTTCATTATTGTTGAAGGTTTTGTTAATTTCTGTGAAATAAGTTGGTTTGAAAAAGCCAGAATAATAAAAGAAAACAATAAAAGTTTTATAAAAAATTTCATAATATTATATATTTTAAACAAAAGTAAAGAACTTCTACGAAATTGTCAAGTTCTAATTTAAATTATCAACTTTTAGTGAAGCATATAGTGTCAAGAAGTCCGTCACAACATATCAAGGTACAAATACATGTTTGCTGTTTGAAATAAAAATTACGTTTTAAAAGGAAATAAAATATTCGTAACAATAAGTAAATATCCTTTAGAATCAGTTTAAATTAAAGTGAATAAAAAAGTCAGGTACGTTATTAATACTATATTTTCATGCTTAAAAAAACTTTTGGAGATAAAATATTGCTATATGAATATCTTTTGCCTTTGTTGGTACTTGCGATGAGCCAAATCAGCATCATATTTCTTACTTCGTTTATCGCAATTACGGCTCAATTCACGAGATACAACAGATTTATCTTTTCCAATTATAAGGGCTATATCTTTTTGATTGAAACCTTGTTTTTCATTACACAAATTGTATATCTTTGCTCTACGGTTATGTGTTTCATTTTGCAACTTTTTTTAACGAGGACGGTGTAAAATTAAACCTTATCCATCAGGACGAGGGGAAAGATTTTTTCTTTATCCTTTGTCTTGAAAAATATTGCGACTGCTCAGCAGCCAATAAAAGAAGATTAAGATTAAAAACGAACAACGTCAAATGTTCAATTTACAATGAGCAAATAAAAAAAATAAAAATGATAAAAAAAGAAAGAAAGTTTGATATTGAAGACAGTTTAATAGTTTTTGCAGTTATGATAGCGAAGATTGTAGGAATCCCTTTCAAACACAAAAGTTGCTAACAGATTACGGACAATTACTTGAACATTGTTAGTTGTTCGTTCGGCATTGAACATTTTTTATGGCTTTCTTTTCATTGGGTGAATAAAAAATGTACTTATATTTGTTGCTGAGTAGTAACAAAATATTTCTTTACAAAGTCCTCTTAAAAAGTTGCATTAATTAATTGAATTTAGGAATTTTAAATGTTAAATATTTTTCAAAAACCGAATTTCCCTAAACTTAATAGTTTAATTGATTATGAGATATATAATAATGTTGAAATGCAAAGATTATATCAATCTGCTTTTCCTAATAATAATATGAGGAAATTCCTGCCCGAAGGCAATAATTATAACTATAAAAAATATATAATATTAGCAACACAGCGCACTGGAACAAATCTATTAGCAGATCTTTTAAAAAGTCATACCAATATTGTTTCTTATTTCGAAATATTTTGGAAAGAAAACCGGCAATTGGGTAAGGGTTTTATACCTTTTAATGATTATAAAATGTATAATCTCTCCGTTAAATTCCCGGTTGAATTCCTTAATCAATATATTTTTCGGAATTACTCTGAAAAAATCGAAGCAGTTGGGTTTAAATTAATGTATAACCAATTGTCAAAATATAAGATAGATGAGATTGTCAACATGCATGATAATTCTATTAACATTATACATTTAAAAAGAAGAAATAAGCTTAAAACATTAGTTTCCTATCGACTTGCAGAAAAAAATAATGTCTGGAGTCAGTTTCAGCAGGAAAAACCAAAATTCGTACCTGAGATCAGGAAAAATATTATTACAAAGAATACCCAACCTTATTCCATAAAAACTATAAAGCTCTCAATAAAAGAATGTGAAAAATATTTTAAATTAATTTCTAAACAGGAAAAGGTCTTCGATCAAGTAATTTCAAAAAATCCTGTATTGCCATTATTTTATGAAGATATGAAAGTGAATATTGATAGCGAAATGAATAAATTGATTTCATTTTTAAATATTTCATATGAAAAACTGACTTCACTTACTGTAAAACAAAATTCACTACCTTTATCTCAAAGTATCCAAAACTATTATGAGCTTGCTGAATATTTCAAAAATACCCGTTGGGGAATATATTTTGAAGAATGATGCGCAAAATATTATATTAAAGCTACATTTTGAAAAACCCACAAGGTTTAACCAAGCATGAGCCGTTGCAAAATCTTGAGGGTTTTCGCCTTTGTTGGAGTTTTCTCCAACAAAAAAATGTGAATTTAAAAAGTTGATGCTTGATTTATGCAAAATTTGTTTGCTTAAAAAACTTCTGGAAATAAAATATTGCTATATGAATATCTTTCTTAAAATTTCGGAACTTTTCCAGAGTTTGAAATATACTGATGAATATCTGAAAGGGAACAATTAGTAGTACAGGAAATTTATTTTTCATTTATTTGTTCTTCACCAAGCAGTGCATGATATTGTTTCCAGAAATCATCTGTTTCTTCTGAAAGTTTTTTATACATTTTGTCGAAAGATACTGCCTGCTTCACATATTCATCCCCATGTTTAAGGTATAAAAAATCATTGATACGGTATAATTGTCTTAACAATATGGCTTGGTTAGCAAAAACTTGTTCTATAAGTTCCCTGTCTGATAATGTCGAAATCTTTTTCATTTGAATAGATTTATTTCGGTTTGAAATTTTGAAAATATTTTTTAAAAAATCAGCCATTAATACTAAAGTTTTTATTTTAATAACTCACTTTACGCAATTAATAATTTAATGCAAGTTTATCTCACGCAAAGCTCGCAATGTACGCAAAGTTCTAAGTTCGCAAAGTTTGAAAAAAATCATTTACCCCGTTAGATAGTTTCTAAAAAAAGCAAACAGCATATAAATAGTGATTATCTAATGGGGTGAATGATTTTTTTCTTTGCGGGCTTACAACTTGAATATGCTCAAAACAATAAATTTCTTGATTCCTCATTATAATCATTTTTTCGTATTTTTTATTTCTTTTTCCTTGCGTTCTTTGCTACTTTGCGAGACATTTTTACTTTTTGCGTAACATCAGTGAATAATTCAAACTCAATGTGAAAACAATAAAACATAAATAATTAAAAACAAAAATATGATTTTTTTAATTAAAATAAAAATTAAAAAAAATATTATAAAAATGGAAACTAATGAAGAATCTTTGTTACTAAAAAATTGTTATCAAAAAGACATATAAATTACTTTAAGATACAAAGT
>JAVHRJ010000265.1:0-3992 GCA_036171595.1 Bacteroidales bacterium | reverse complement strand
GCATCTTTTGCATTTTGTTGATTTTTTAAATAATTTAAGCAAACACCATAAACAAGGTGGGAGTACCTCGAAAAAAGTTCTCCCACTACTTCTGTATTTTTACCGTTCTTATATAAAATTAAAAGCTCAGAGTCGGTAAGTTTATTATATCGTATTTTCTTAAAAAAAATCATTTTTTTATTCTATAGATTTCTCATCTTTCTTTTTACTTTCTAAAATTCTTCTTTGAGCCCTAACATCAAAATAGCTTTTAGTTTCTAATACAATTATTCCACCGGTAACGTCGCCATATTGTGCTGGAATTCCACCCGAATATACAACAATACTTCCAATTGCACAACCTGGAATTGTTGAACTTAAATTAGCTTGTTTAACACCATCAATATAACAAGCAGAGCTTCCATTACGTGAACCACGAAATACAATATCTTTCCCATCTTTACTAATTTGCACTTCAGATGATACTGCTTTAATTACCATAACTGGATTACTTGAACCTGCAATATTTTTAATTTCTGCAGGAATTAAAGAGGTTTTATTAATTTGACCAGGATCAATTAATCGTGCATCATTTTTTTCGGCAGTTACAACAGCCTCATCCATAATAATTCCCTCAAATAAACTTATATTTTTCATAAAAGTTTTTTCGCCTGGAAAAATATTCGCAGCCACTGTTTTAGAATTATAACCAGTATATGAATAATTTACCTGATACATTCCCGAAGGTAAAGGTTTTAAAGTATAGTTACCATCATTATCGGTTATTGTACCAATTTTTCTCCCATCATCATCAATGTAAACATTGCAACCTATTAAAGGTTGTTTTGTTAAACCATCGTAAACTTTTCCATTTAACGAACCAGCATTTTGTGCTTTTATAAACATAAAAGGTATTAATGCTAACACGATAACTAATTTAATTGTTTTCATTTTCTTATTTTTTTTTAATTTATAATTTTGAACTTTATTATATGGAGCCGACAAAATAAAATTTCCATAAAATATTTCGATTTCTTTTTTAATCTTAATATTTTTCTTTAAAATTGCACTAAAATAAGGCGATGGAGTTCGCAATAACCGCATAATGCTAATAACTCCTACTAATAATTATACTATAAAATTATGTTTAAATTATTAATGATTATTGGTACAGGTGGTTTTTTAGGAAGTGTTTCAAGATTTCTTACATCAAAATTAGTTCAAAACATGGCACTTTCATCGTTGCCATACGGGACTTTTGTTGTAAACATATTAGGATGTTTATTAATTGGCATTTTTTACGGACTATCTGAGCGTGGAAATTTATTAAACACTGAATTAAGAATGTTTCTTACAGTAGGATTTTGTGGCGGTTTTACAACGTTTTCAACATTTGCTGGTGAAAACATGATGTTATTAAAAGACAACGATTTTTTTCATTTTATTATATATACTGGAGCAAGTATATTTTTTGGATTGTTAGCGACTTATATTGGTAATCTTCTTATTAAAATCATATAACATAATGGAAAATAGCGATAATGTTAAAATGCTCAGAATTTTTATTGGCTCAACCGATAAATTTAAACACACTTCATTATATGAAGTTATAGTATTTGCAGCAAAAAGATACGGATTAGCTGGAGCAACAGTTTTAAAAGGTATTATGGGATATGGCGCTAACAGTAAAATTTATTGTGAAAAACTTTGGGAAATTTCTGAAAACACAACTGTTGTTATAGAAATTATTGATATAGAAAGTAAAATTAAAAATTTTTATAACATTATACTTCCATATTTTGAAAAAACACATTCTGGCTGTATTATAACAATTGAAAATGTGCAAGTTTTATTGTACAAAAATAGTCAAAATAACAAATAACAAAATATTACTGTTTCATGTTACGCATAGCATTTTTCATTTTGCTATTGTTACCACTAAACATTTTCATCATTCTACGTGTTTCGTCAAATTGTTTAATTAATCGATTTACTTCTTGAATATCAGTTCCACTTCCAGAAGCAATTCTTTTTCTGCGATTACCATTAATAATAGCCGGATTTGCTCTCTCATATGGAGTCATTGAATGAATTATTGCCTCAATACTTTTAAAGGCGTCATCGTCAATATCAACATTTTTTAAAGCCTTACCAACTCCTGGAATCATTGATGCTAAATCTTTAATGTTTCCCATTTTTTTAATTTGCTGAATTTGAGAAAGAAAGTCATCAAAGCTAAATTGATTTTTTGCAATCTTCTTTTGCAACTTTCGAGCTTCGTCAACATCATATTGTTCTTGGGCTTTTTCTACTAATGAAACAATATCGCCCATTCCCAATATTCTATCTGCCATACGTTCAGGATAGAATATATCTAAAGCTTCAATTTTTTCACCAGTTCCAACAAATTTTATTGGTTTATTTACAATAGATTTTATTGAAAGTGCAGCACCACCTCTTGTATCACCATCTAGTTTAGTTAATACTACTCCATTAAAATCAAGTCTATCGTTAAACTCTTTTGCAGTGTTAACAGCATCTTGACCAGTCATTGAGTCTACAACAAAAAGTGTTTCTTCTGGCGAAACAGCAGCTTTAATTGCCGCAATTTCTTTCATCATTTGCTCGTCAATTGCTAATCGACCAGCAGTATCAATAATAACAGTGTTTATACCTTTTAATTTAGCTTCTTTAATTGCCTCTTGAGCAATTTTAACAGCATTTTGGTTTCCTTCTTGACTAAAAACTGGTACGTTTATTTGTTCTCCAAGAACCTTTAATTGCTCAATTGCGGCTGGTCTATAAACATCGCATGCAGCTAATAAAACTGTACGTCCTTTTTTTGTGGTTAAATAATTTGCAAGTTTAGCCGAAAAGGTAGTCTTACCTGAGCCTTGCAATCCCGACATCAAAATAACAGTTGGATTACCTTTTAAGTTAATATCAATACGTTGCCCACCCATTAAATCAGCAAGCTCATCATGAACGATTTTTATAAGCATTTGGCTCGGTTTTACCGATTTTAACACATCTTGCCCTAATGCTTTTTCTTTAACTGTATCGGTAAAACTTTTGGCAATTTTATAATTTACATCGGCATCGAGTAAAGCCCTACGAACTTCTTTTAATGTTTCTGCAACATTTATTTCTGTAATTCGGCCTTCGCCTTTAAGCAATTTGAACGATTTCTCGAGTTTATCAGCTAAATTCTCAAACATGTAATTTTATTTTATATAAGAATGCAAAGTTAATAAAATCATGATAATTTTTTAATCGCTATTTTTAAAAAGAAATTGTTATAAATTATTTTAATGAAAATTATAATTTATTGAAATTCCAAAATTCGGAACAATTTCGCGATTAATGTAAATAATTAACACACCTAAATTTGGAGTTACACTTAAATCTTTTACAGGAATAATATGAACATTCATACCAAAACTACCCGAAAGTGTAATTGATGGGCTAGAATAAAAATTAATTTCTGAACCTAGAGGATTAATATATGGAGCCACTTCTAAATTATCTTTAGGATAAAAATGATAGCTTAACCCTTCTGGTATCATAAATGAAAAAATTAATGCATCGCCTGAACGAATAAACAATAATGATAATAATGAAGGATTTATATGTGCAGTTAAAGCTCCATCATTATTTAAACCCATGCCATATTTATAATTCATTGATAATTTATGACTTAAAAAATACTCGCAATTTACACCAAACATGGGTGTTTCTTTATCTTTTAATGAGTTAACTTGTGCAAAAACTCCCATTCTAAAATCACCTTTTTCTTGCGAAAAACAATTTATTGTAATTATTATTGTTAAAAGAAATAATATAAAATTTCTCATTTTTATAAATTTAATTTTAAACTTCAAATATTATTCCTTATTTTTTGTTTCATTGTTTAAACTAAAAAAGAGGCAAATGCCTCTTTCTTAGTTTAGAAATATTTTTATTTCTCTCGTAACAAATAGAAGAATCCTTTTTCTTCGAATGGTGTTTCTTTT
>JAVHRJ010000264.1:34268-52155 GCA_036171595.1 Bacteroidales bacterium | reverse complement strand
TAAAAAATAATATAATAAGACAATGAGAAAGTCTAAACCTAAAAAACGTATAGCTCTACCAGATCCAAAATTTAACGATTCGCTTGTTACAAGATTCGTTAATGAGCTTATGTATGATGGAAAAAAAAGTATAGCTCTTAATTCATTTTACGAAGCTATCGAAATAATTTCTAAGAAATCAAAAGATGCTGGTGTTGAACCACTTGACTTTTGGAAAAAAGCATTAGAAAATATTACTCCCGAAGTAGAAGTTAAAAGCCGTAGAGTTGGTGGTGCAACATTTCAAGTACCTACCGAAATCCGTCAAGACCGTAAAATATCAATAAGTATTAAAAATCTTATTGAATTTGCACGTAAACGTAGCGGTCGTTCAATGAGCGAAAAACTTTCTGCTGAAATTATTTCTGCATACAACTCTGAAGGTGGTGCATATAAAAGAAAAGAAGATATTCACAGAATGGCAGAAGCTAACAAAGCTTTCTCGCATTTTCGCTTTTAAATTTGTTCTTTGAAGTAGTGGATTAATGATAAAAGATTTAAAATATACCAGAAACATTGGCATCATGGCTCACATTGATGCAGGTAAAACCACTACAACCGAACGTGTTTTATATTATACTGGTATAAACCATCGCATGGGCGAAGTTCACGAAGGTTCTGCAACCATGGATTGGATGGTTCAAGAACAAGAAAGAGGCATTACTATTACATCTGCCGCAACAACAACTTATTGGAAACATAATAACGAAGATTATAAAATTAACATTATTGATACTCCTGGTCACGTCGATTTTACAGTTGAAGTTGAACGTTCTTTAAGAGTACTTGATGGTGCTGTTGCTGTATTTTGTGCCGTTGGTGGTGTTGAGCCTCAATCGGAAACTGTTTGGAGACAGGCTACAAAATACCACGTTCCTCGTATCGCTTTTGTAAATAAAATGGATCGTCCTGGTGCAGATTTCTATGGAGTCATTACTCAAATTCAAAAAAAACTAAAAGCAAATCCAATTCCCCTTCAAATACCTATTGGTAACGAAGATAGTTTTAAAGGAGTTGTTGATTTAATTGAGAAAAGAGCTATAATTTGGGAAGATGAAACTCTTGGCTCTACATATAATATTGTTCCTATTCCTCAAGAAATGAACGAAATTGTTGAAGAATGGAATGAGTATATGTTTGAAAAACTCGCTGAAACTGACGATAATATACTTGAGAAATTTTTAATTGATAAAAATTCAATTACTACTCAAGAAATATATGCTGCTATTCGCAAAGCAACAATAAACATGAAAATTGTTCCAATGTTTTGCGGTTCAGCATTTAAAAATAAAGGAATTCAAACTTTACTTGATGGAATTATTGCATATTTGCCTAGTCCCGTTGATGTTAAAAGTATTACAGGAATTGATCCTCGTAACGAAAAACAAATAGAAAGAAAAGCAAATAACGATGAACCCTTTTCTGCATTAGCATTTAAAATTGCTACCGATTCTTATGTTGGCCGATTAACATATTTAAGAGTTTATTCAGGTGTTTTAAAAGCTGGTGCAATGGTTTACAATGCTCGCACTGGAAAAAAAGAACGCTTAACTCGATTATTTCAAATGCACGCTAATAAGCAAATTCCAAAAGATGAAATCGAAGCTGGTGATATTTGTGCTGCAGTTGGATTAAAAGATGTGAAAACTGGAGATACTCTTTGTGATGAACATCACCCAATTTTATTAGAAACAATGATTTTCCCAAATCCAGTTATTGGTTTGGCAATTGAACCTGTTAGTCAGGCTGATGTTGATAAATTAACTGTTTCTCTTCAAAAAATTGCAGACGAAGACCCTACTTTTTTTGTAAATATTGACGAAAACACCGGTCAAACTACAATTAATGGAATGGGAGAGTTACATCTTGAAATTATAATTGATAGATTAAAAAGAGAATTTAATTTACAAATAAATCAAGGTGTTCCAATGGTAGCTTATAAAGAAACGCTAACTACCGAAACTGAACATCAAGAAATATTTAAAAAACAAACTGGTGGAAAGGGAAGATTTGCAGATATTACTGTTAATATTGGTCCTGCTGATAAAGGAATATCTGGTTTGCAATTTATTAATGAGCTTAAAGGGAATAATTTACCAAAAGAATATATTTTAGCCGTTGAAAAAGGATTTAAAATGGCTATGAATAATGGACCACTTGCTGGCTATACATTAGATAACTTAAAAGTTATTCTAAAAGATGCTACTTTTCATCCAGTTGATTCTGATGCTGTATCATTCGAAATAGCTGCAAATTTAGCATATCGAAATGCATGTTTAAATGCAAATCCAACATTACTCGAACCTATAATGAATATTGAAGTTGTTACTCCAGAAGAATATATGGGCGAAGTTATGAGCGATTTGAATCGTCGTCGTGGTCAAATTACTGGGATGGACAATAGGTTAGGTGCAAGAATTGTAAAAGCACAAGTTCCACTTTCGGAAATGTTTGGTTATGTTACAATCTTACGTACAATAACATCTGGCAGGGCATCATCATCTATGGAATTTTTTCAATATCAAAAAATGCCAATTGAACTCGCTGCTGAAATTATAAAAAGAGTTACTGGAAAGCAAATTTTTATTAATCAATAATATGAGCCAAAGAATAAGAATAAAATTAAAATCATACGATCATAATTTGGTTGACAAGTCAGCCGAAAAAATCGTAAAGACTGTAAAATCTACTGGCGCTGTTGTAAATGGACCAATTCCTTTACCAACACACAAAAGAATTTTTACAGTTTTAAAATCGCCTTTTGTAAATAAAAAGTCGAGAGAGCAATTTCAATTGAGTTCGCATAAAAGATTATTAGATATCTATAGTTCAACATCAAAAACTATTGATGCTCTAATGAAACTTGAACTTCCAAGTGGTGTAGAAGTAGAAATTAAAGTGTAATTATAATTAAAAACAATAAAAATGGCCGGACTAATAGGTAAAAAAATCGGAATGACATCGATTTTCAGTGCCGAGGGAAAAAATATTCCATGCACTGTTTTACAAGTTGGTCCCTGTGTAGTAACACAGGTGAAAACCGTTGAAAAAGACGGTTATGAAGCAATTCAACTTTCTTTCGATGAAAGAAAAGAAAAAAATACTCCAAAACCTTTGTTGGGGCATTTTAAAAATTCAAATACTACTCCCAAAAGAATAGTTAGAGAATTTAAGAAATTTGATGTTTCAACAATAAAGCTTGGTGATGTAATAACTGCCGAACTTTATAAAGAAGATACTTATGTTGATGTTATTGGAATATCTAAAGGTAAAGGTTTTCAAGGAGTTGTTAAACGTCATGGTTTTCAAGGCGTTGGTGGAACTACTCATGGTCAACATAACCGCTTAAGAGCTCCAGGTTCATTAGGTGCAAGTTCTTTTCCTTCAAGAGTATTTAAAGGAATGAGAATGGGTGGCCACATGGGTTCCGTTAGAGTTAAACAATTAAACTTAGAAGTTGTTAAACTTATAGTAGAACAAAACATTTTAGTAGTAAAAGGCTCGGTTCCCGGGTCTAATGGTTCATATATAATAGTAGAAAAGTAATGGAACTATCAGTATTAAATATAGCAGGAACTGATTCCGGACGTAAGATAGCTCTTAATGAAGCAATATTTGGAATCGAATCGAACGACCATGCAATTTATTTGGATGTAAAGCAATTTATGGCAAATAATCGTCAAGGTACTCATAAGTCTAAACAAAGAGCAGAAGTTAGAGGAAGTTCGAAAAAAATTAAAAAACAAAAAGGAACTGGTGGCGCTCGTGCAGGTAATATTAAATCACCTACAATTGTTGGTGGTGGTCGCGCTTTTGGACCAGAGCCACGAGATTATACAATAAAATTAAATAAAAAGGTTAAACAGCTTGCTAAAAAATCGGCCTTATCAACAAAGGCAAAAAATAATAATATTATTATTCTTGAAGATTTTGATTTTGAACAACCTAAAACAAAAAACCTTATCGATTTGCAAAATAATTTAAAAATTAATGATAAAAAATCTTTAATTGTGTTGGCAAATCAAAACAAAAACGTATATTTGTCATCTCGAAATTTAAAAACTTCGAAAGTGATAAGTGTTTCTGAATTAACTACATATGATATTGTAAGAGCATCAGCTTTAGTCTTTGTAGAGAGTTCACTTGCGGTTTTAGAGAATAATTTGCTTAAATAAAATAGAGAAATGGACATAATAATTAGACCAATAGTAACAGAAAAGATGAATCGTCAAGGCGATTCACTTGGAAAGTATGGCTTTATGGTTTCTACTATTGCAAATAAACTTCAAGTAAGAAAAGCAGTAGAAAAATTATATGGTGTAACTGTAGAATCTGTAAACACTGTAAAATACAGTGGAAAAACTAAAACACGTAACACTCGTTCTGGTTTATTACGTGGAAAATCGGTTGCCTTTAAAAAAGCAATCGTAACTTTATCTAAAGGTGAAAAAATTGATTTTTATAGCAATATTTAAAGAAAATGGCTGTTAAAAAATTTAAACCTGTAACGCCAGGTCAAAGAAAAAAAGTAATTAGTACTTTCGAGGAGATTACCACTACAACTCCCGAAAAATCACTATTAAAACCAGTAAGAAATTCTGGTGGTAGAAATAATTCTGGTAGAATGACCATGCGTTATATTGGTGGTGGTCATAAAAAGAAAATGCGTGTAATTGACTTTTTACGCGATAAAGATGGTATTCCTGCAACTGTTCAATCAATTGAATATGACCCAAATCGTACTGCTCGTATAGCATTACTTTTTTATGCAGATGGAGAAAAAAGATATATTGTAGCTCCAAATGGAATTAAAGTTGGTCAACAAGTTATTTCAGGAAAAGATATTTCACCCGAAATTGGTAATACATTATGTCTTTCAGATATTCCATTAGGAACTAATATCCATAATATTGAACTTTATCCTAATCAAGGTGCTGCAATTGCTAGAAGTGCTGGTTGTTATGCAACTATAGTATCACGCGAAGGACGACATGCAATTATTAAAATGCCTTCTGGTGAAACTCGTAAAATTTTAGTTACTTGTAGAGCTACAGTGGGTATGATTTCAAACCCTGACCATTTTCTTGAAATTTCTGGAAAAGCTGGTCGTTCACGTTGGTTAGGTCGTAGGCCTAGAAATAGAGGTGTTGTTATGAATCCTGTTGATCACCCAATGGGTGGTGGTGAAGGAAAAGCATCAGGAGGACACCCACGTTCACGTAAAGGTATTCCTGCAAAAGGTTACAAAACACGTAAACCAAAAAATGCTTCAAATAAATTAATAATTGAACGTAGAAAAAAATAATTTAATTAAATTGTTATGAGTCGATCCATAAAAAAAGGACCTTATATATATCATAAGCTCGAAAAAAAGGTTGAAAAAATGAGTGCTTCTGGTAAACACCAACCAATAAAAACTTGGTCAAGGGCATCAGTTATTTCACCTGATTTTGTTGGGTTTACCATTGCAGTTCATAATGGAAATAAATTTATTCCAGTTTACGTAACTGAAAATATGGTAGGACATAAACTAGGTGAATTTGCACCAACTCGTACTTATAGAGGTCATGCAGGAAAAAAATAATTAATATAGAAAAATAACAATATATGGGTGCAAGAAAAAGATTACGTGCCGAAGCAATTAAAGAAGAAAAAAAGCAAATAGCGTTTGCTCGTCTTCGCAATTGCCCAACATCACCTCGTAAAATGAGGTTAGTTGCTGATATAGTTAGGGGTGTTGAAGTAAAAAAAGCTTTAGATATACTTAAATTTTCAGAAAAACAACCTGCGAGCACACTTGAAAAACTTTTGCTTTCAGCAATTTCTAATTGGCAAAAGAAAAATGAAGGTGTGCGTATCGAAGATAGTAACTTAATTGTAAAAGAAGTATTTGTTGATTCAGCAACAACTCTTAAAAGATTACGCCCTGCTCCACAAGGTAGAGCTAATAGAATTCTTAAAAGATCTAATCATATAACGATTATACTTGGAACTAATATTAATGAAATTCAAAAACAAGAAGCTTAATGGGAAATAAAATTAATCCAATTAGCAATAGGCTTGGAATCATCAACGGGTGGGATTCAAATTGGTACGGTGGAAGAAACTATGCTGATAAAATTGTTGAGGACAATAAAATAAGAAAGTATTTGAACGCTCGTTTAGTTAAAGCTAGTGTTTCGAAAATTATTATTGAACGTACACTTAAACTTATTACTATTACAGTAAATACTGCACGTCCTGGTATTATTATTGGTAAAGGTGGACAAGAAGTTGATAAACTTAAAGAAGAAATTAAGAAAATCACAAATAAAGAAGTTCAAATAAATATATTTGAAATAAAACGACCTGAACTTGATGCAATGCTAGTTGCAAATAATGTTGCACACCAATTAGAAGGTAAAATATCTCACCGTCGTGCTGTTAAAATGGTTATGGCCTCTGCAATTAGAATGGGTGCTGAAGGTATTAAAATTGGAATTTCTGGTCGTATTAACGGAGCTGAAATGGCTCGTAGAGAGTATTTTAAAGAAGGTAGAATTCCACTTCATACTTTTAGAGCAGACATAGATTATGCTCTTGGTGAAGCTGATACAAAAGTTGGTAAACTTGGTGTAAAAGTTTGGATTTGTAAAGGTGAAATTTTTGGGAAACGCGATTTAAGTCCAAATATTGAAGCTAAAACTACAAAAGCTAAACCAAAAGGGTTTACAAAAAGAAGAAGAAACTAATAAAATTAAATAATAATGTTACAGCCTAAAAAAACCAAATTCAGAAGGCAGCAAAAAGGCCGCATGAAAGGAAATGCACAGCGTGGAAATCAGCTTGCATTTGGCTCTTTTGGTATTAAAACCTTAGAGAAAGAATGGATTACTAGTCGCCAAATTGAGGCTGCTCGTCAGGCCGTTACACGTTATATGAAACGTGAAGGTCAAATTTGGATTCGAATTTTCCCCGATAAACCTATAACTAAAAAACCTGCAGAAGTTCGTATGGGTAAGGGAAAAGGAGCTCCAGAAGGCTTTGTTGCACCTATAACTCCTGGTAGAATACTAATTGAAGTTGATGGTGTATCATTAGTTATTGCTAAAGAAGCATTACGTTTAGCAGCACAAAAATTACCAGTAAACACAAAATTTATTGTTAGAAGAGACTTTGTTGAAAATACATTATAATTAATATGAAAACAGCAGAAGTAAAAGAATTATCCACTAAAGAAATTAAAGAGCGTATTGAAGATGAAAAAGGTATGCTTGTTAAAATGAAATTAAATCATCATATTTCACCAATGGATAATCCATTAAAAATTAGAAGTACACGTAGAGTAGTTGCAAAACTTATAACCGAACTTCGTTTAAGAGAATTAAAAGAACAAAATAAATAATATCCACTTCATGGAAACGAGAAATTTTAGAAAAGAACGTGTTGGGATTGTTGTAAGTAGCAAAATGGATAAATCTGTTGTTGTTGCTGAGAAAAGAAAAGTAAAACATCCTAAATACGGCAAATTTATTAATAAGACCACAAAATATTACGTTCACGATGAGAAAAATGAAAGTAATGTTGGCGATAAAGTTCGTATTATGGAAACTCGACCACTTAGTAAATCTAAACGTTGGAGATTAGTGGAAATAATTGAAAGGGCTAAATAATTATGATACAACAAGAATCAAGGTTAATAGTTGCTGATAACAGCGGTGCAAAAGAAGTTCTTTGCATTCGTGTGCTTGGCGGTACCGGAAGAAAATATGCTTCTGTAGGTGATAAAATAATTGTAGCAATTAAAACTGCAATACCTTCTTCAGAGGTTAAAAAAGGATCAGTTTCAAAAGCTGTAATTGTTAGAACTAGCAAAGAAATTAGAAGAGCTGATGGCTCTTATATTCGTTTTGATGATAACGCTGTAGTTTTACTTACAGAAAATGATGAGTTAAGAGGTACTCGTATTTTCGGACCAGTGGCTCGCGAATTACGTGAAAAACAGTATATGAAAATTGTATCATTGGCTCCTGAAGTTATATAATATTGAAAATTATTAATTATGACAAAGAAATTTAATATTAAAAAAGGAGATACAGTAATTGTTATTGCTGGTGATTCTAAAGGACAACAGGGAAGGGTTTTAAGCATAAATCGCGAAAAAGATACTGCTATTGTTGAAGGTGTAAACCTTATTTCAAAACACACAAAACCTAATGCTAAAAGTCCACAAGGTGGAATTATAAAAAAAGAAGCATCTATACATGTTTCTAATCTAATGTTAATTGATGCATCAACAGGTAAACCTACAAGAATTGGTAGAAAATTAAATGACGCCAATAAAATTGTACGTTACTCAAAAAAATCAGGAGAGGAGATTAAATAATGGAATACGTACCAAGTCTTAAAAAGAAATATAATAGTGAAATTATACCTGCTCTTTCTAAAGAGTATAAGTATAAATCAATAATGCAAGTACCTAAATTAAAAAAGATTGTTATAAATCAAGGTTTAGGCGATGCTATTGCTGACAAAAAACTAGTTGAAGTTGCAGTTAATGAAATAACAGCAATTTCTGGTCAAAAACCTATTACAACTTTTTCTAAAAAAGATATTTCAAATTTTAAACTTCGTAAAGGAATGCCTATTGGTATTAAAGTTACTTTACGTCGCGAAAAAATGTATGAATTTCTTGAAAGATTAATTAGTATTTCTTTACCTCGTATCAGAGATTTTAGAGGTATTGAGCATAAATTCGATGGTCAAGGAAATTATACTTTAGGTATAACCGAGCAAATTATTTTTCCTGAAATTGAAATTGATAAAATTTCAAAAATGAAAGGAATGGAGATTACTTTTGTAACTTCTGCTACAACCGATCAAGAAGCTTTTTCATTACTTAAAGAATTTGGAATGCCTTTTAAAAATAATAAAAAGAATTAATTATGGCAAAGGAATCAATGAAAGCCCGCGAAATTAAGCGGAAAAAATTATTCGATAAATACGAACCATTAAGAGCTAAACTTAAAGCTGCAAATGATCAAGTAGGGTTACAGAAATTACCTAAAAACTCTTCTAAAACAAGATTGCATAATCGTTGTACATTAACTGGTCGTCCAAAGGGTTTTATGCGTGTTTTTGGTATTAGCCGTATAACTTTCCGCGAAATGGCTTCAAATGGTTTAATCCCTGGTGTTAAAAAAGCAAGTTGGTAATAATTAAATATTAAATAAAAATGACCGATCCTATATCAGATTATCTTACTAGAGTTAGAAATGCTGTAATGGCTCAACATAGAGTTGTTGAAATCCCTGCTTCAAATTTAAAAAAAGAAATAACCAAAGTTCTTTATGATAAAGGCTATATTCTAAATTATAAATTTGAAGAAGATAAATTTCAGGGAATTATTAAAATAGCATTAAAGTACGATCCCGAAACTCGTAAGTCTGCTATTAAAAAAATTGAAAGAGTAAGCCGTCCTGGACACAGAAAATATGTTGGTGTTGAAGATATTCCACGAGTACTTAATGGATTAGGAATCGCTGTTTTATCAACTCCACAAGGAGTAATTACCGACAAGGAAGCTAAAACTCGCAAAGTTGGTGGAGAAGTTTTATGTTACATATACTAAATTAAAAGATAATGTCACGAATTGGAAAATTACCTATAAACATACCTTCGAACGTTAAATTAACTGTTAACGATGGCGAGGTAATTGCTAAAGGTCCTCTTGGAGAGCTAAAACAAGTTGTAGATAAAGATTTTAAATTTACTATAACTGATAATGTTTTAGTTATTGAAAGACCTTCTGAACAAAAAAAACATAAATCATTTCATGGTTTATACAGGTCTCTTATAAATAACATGGTAATTGGCGTTTCTGAAGGATTTACAAAAACGCAAGAAGTAGTTGGTGTTGGTTATAAAGCTGAAGCAGTTGGCCAATTGTTGAATTTAACACTTGGTTATTCTCACGAAATAGTTTTTGAATTACCTAATGAAATTAAAGTAACAGCTGTAACCGATCGTAGAGCTAATCCAATTATTACTCTTAAAAGTATTGATAAACAATTACTTGGTCAAGTAGCTGCAAAAATTCGCTCATTACGTGCTCCTGAACCTTATAAAGGTAAAGGTATTAAGTTTGTAGGCGAAAAATTACGCAAAAAAGCAGGTAAATCAGCAAGTGCTAAATAATAGAATATAAAAAGACTATGTCACAAAGCAAATTAGAGCGTAGAGCGAAAATAAAAATGCGTGTTCGGAAAAAAATTTCTGGAACAGCAGAAACTCCTAGATTGTCAGTTTTTAGGAGTAATAAACAAATTTCTGTTCAAGTAATTGATGATGTAAACAAGAAAACTATCGTTTCTGCTTCATCACTTTTAAAAGAAATTTGTGAACAAAAAGCTAAAAAAACTGAAATTGCAAAAATGGTTGGTAAACTTGTTGCTGAACGTGCTATTGAAGCAGGTATTAAAGCAGTAGTTTTTGACCGAAATGGCTACCTGTTTCATGGCAGGGTTAAAGCATTGGCCGATGCAGCTAGAGAAGGTGGACTTAAATTTTAAAAATTATGTCATTAAGCATTAGAAAAGTAAAAACAACAGACCTTGAATTAAAAGACCGCCTTGTGTCCATTAATAGGGTTACTAAAGTTACAAAAGGTGGACGTCATTTTAGCTTTGCAGCTATTGTTGTAGTTGGTAACGAAAATGGTATCGTTGGATATGGTTTAGGTAAAGCCAATGAAGTTACTACAGCCATTGCAAAAGGCGTAGAAGATGCAAAGAAAAATTTGATAAAAGTTCCAATTTTTAAAGGTACTATACCTCACGAACAAGTTTCGAAATTTGGCGGTGCACAAGTATTTTTAAAACCTGCATCTGGTGGTACTGGCGTTAAAGCTGGTGGTGCTATGCGTGCTGTTTTAGAAAGTGTTGGTATTAAAAATGTACTAGCTAAATCTAAAGGCAGTTCTAATCCTCATAACCTTGTTAAAGCTACAATGGCTGCTTTGCTAGAAATGAGAGATGCATATACTGTTTCTAATCAAAGAGGTATTTCAATGGATAAAGTATTTAATGGATAAAAAAATGGCAAAAATTAAAGTTACTCAAATAGGAGGCAGAAGTGGCTGTACTCAAAGACAAAGGAAAACTCTTGATGCTTTGGGATTAAAAAAAATGCATCATACTGTTGAACACGAGGCAACACCACAAATTTTAGGTATGGTAGAAAAAGTACATCATTTAGTAAAGTTCGAAGAATCGAAATAAAATATTATAAATAATTATGGATTTAAGTAATTTAAAACCAGCTACTGGCTCAATAAAAAGTGAGAAAAAAAGATTAGGACGTGGACAAGGTTCTGGTAAAGGTGGAACTTCTACTCGTGGACATAAAGGAGCAAAATCACGTTCTGGATATTCTCGTAAACGTGGGTTTGAAGGAGGTCAAATGCCAATTCAAAGAACTTCTCCTAAATTTGGTTTCAAAAATATTAACAGAGTTGAATATAAAGCTGTTAATATTAAAGATATTCAACGTTTAGCCGAAGAACAAAATTTAACTTCTATTGACCCAGATATTCTTTATGAATATGGTATGACACCAAAAAATTGTTTAGTTAAAATTCTTGGTGTTGGAACTTTAACTAAAAAAGTTGAGGTTAAAGCTCACGCATTTAGTGCTACAGCTCAAAAAGCTATTGAATCGTTGGAAGGTACTGTTATTAAACTATAAGACTTGTTTTAATGAAAAGATTTATCGAAACCATAAAAAATATTTATAAAATTGAGGAGCTTCGTACCCGAATCCTCTATACTTTAGGTATTTTGCTTATTTATAGACTAGGTTCATTTGTTGTGTTACCAGGTATCGATCCTACAATGCTCGAGAATCTTAGTAAACAAACATCTCAAGGAATATTAGGTTTGTTAGATATGTTTTCAGGTGGCGCTTTTTCACATGCATCAATTTTTGCGCTTGGTATTATGCCTTATATTTCTGCATCAATTGTAGTTCAGTTAATGGGAATTGCTGTTCCTTATTTCCAAAGATTACAAAAAGAAGGTGAAAGTGGAAGAAAAAAAATTAACCAAATAACAAGATATTTAACTGTAATAATTCTTTTCTTACAAGCTCCAAGTTATTTAACCAATCTTCATGCTCAATTACCAGTTGAAGCTTTTGTTTTAACTGGCAAATTTTTTACTTTTTCTTCAATACTAATATTAACTGCAGGTACCATATTTGTAATGTGGCTTGGTGAAAAAATTACAGACAAAGGTATTGGTAATGGTATTTCATTAATAATTATGATAGGAATTATTGCTCGATTACCTTTTGCTTTTGGAGCTGAATTTGCTTCACGCATCGAAGGTGGTGGTGGTTTAGTAGTTTTATTAATAGAAATTATAATGTTTTTACTTGTTATTGCAAGTAGTATTCTTCTTGTTCAAGGTACTAGAAGAATTCCAGTTCAATATGCTAAACGAATAGTTGGTAATAAACAGTATGGTGGTGTTCGTCAATATATTCCTTTAAAGGTAAATGCCGCTGGTGTTATGCCTATAATTTTTGCTCAAGCATTGATGTTTATCCCCTCTATAATTGTTGGTTTTACCGATTCTGGCTCTGGTTTTGCAGCTGCATTTACAAGATATACTAGTTTTTGGTATAATTTTACATTTGGATTATTAATAATTGTTTTTACTTATTTTTATACAGCAATTATTATGAATCCTGTTCAAATGGCAGATGATATGAAGAAAAATGGTGGTTTTATTCCTGGTGTTAAACCTGGTAAGAAAACTTCTGAATTTATAGATTCTATTATGTCTAAAATTACACTTCCTGGTTCTATTTTTCTTGCAATTATAGCTATTATGCCTGCATTTGCTGGATTAACAGGAGTAAATAATCAGTTCGCTCAGTTTTATGGTGGAACTTCATTATTAATTTTAGTAGGTGTAGTTTTAGATACATTACAACAAATTGAAAGTCATCTTCTTATGCGTCATTACGATGGATTAATGAAATCTGGTCGTATTAAAGGTCGCGCATCGGGAGCTGCAGCAATGTAGTTGTAAAAAAAACGTTCTTTGATGGTATTATATAAAACTGACGAAGAGATTGAACTTATTAAGCAAAGTTGTCAATTGCTTGCAAAAACTTTTGGATACATTAAACAGTTTATTGTACCTGGAGTAAAAACAATTGAAGTTGATAAAAAAGCTGAAGAGTTTATTCTTAAAAATGGTGGCATTCCTTCTTTTAAAGGTTATCATGGTTTTCCAAATTCGCTATGTATTTCTGTAAACGATAAAGTAGTTCATGGAATACCTTCTGAATATGAAATAAAAGATGGTGACATTGTATCTGTTGATGGTGGATTAATTTTAAATGGATTTCATAGTGATTCTGCTTATACTTTTGAAGTAGGAAATGTAAGTCCTGAAAAAAAATTATTACTTAAAGTTACTAAAGAATCTTTATACAAAGGAATTTCTATGGCTATAGAAGGTAATAGAATTGGAGATATAAGTGGTGCAATTCAGGAACATGCCGAAAGTTTTGGCTATTCTGTTGTTAGAGAATTAATTGGTCATGGCATTGGAAAAAGTTTGCATGAGGAACCAGAAGTTCCTAATTATGGAAAAAAAGGAAGAGGATTGCAAATTCGTCGGGGTCTTGTTATAGCAATTGAGCCTATGATTAATATGGGTAAAAAGGAAATAAAACAGTGGAAAGATGGATGGACCATTTCTACGAGAGATGGAAAACCATCGGCTCATTTTGAACATACAATTGCTGTAAGAAATGGGAAGACTGAAATATTAACGTCATTTGATTATATAGAAAATAAATAAATTAATATATGGCTAAACAGCCCTCAATTGAGCAAGATGGTACAATTATAGAAGCATTGTCGAATGCAATGTTTCGAGTTCAGTTACAAAATGGACATGTTATCACAGCTCATATATCTGGGAAAATGAGAATGCATTACATTAAAATTCTCCCAGGTGATAAAGTAAGAGTTGAGATGTCGCCATACGATTTAACTAAAGGAAGAATAAGTTTTAGGTATAAATAATTTGAAAAACAAAATAAAATGAAAGTTCGAACATCTGTAAAAAAACGCAGCCCAGAATGTAAAATCGTTCGCAGAAAAGGACGTCTTTATGTTATTAATAAAAAAAATCCTAAATTTAAACAACGTCAAGGATAATTACTTAACTTTGTAACCTTTTAAAAATTAAAAATATAATATGGCACGTATCGCAGGAGTAGATATACCTGATAAAAAAAGAGGCGAAATTGCACTTACCTATATTTACGGTATAGGTCGCAGTACCGCTCAAAAAATTCTTAAAAAAGCAGGAATTGATGTAAATATTCAAGTTGAAAAATGGGACGATGATCAAGTTTCAAAAATTAGAGGAATTATTTCTGATAATTTAAAAATTGAAGGCGAACTTCGTTCAGAAACTCAAATGAGTATTAAACGATTAATGGACATTGGTTGTTATAGAGGCATTCGTCACAGAGCAGGCTTGCCTGTTAGGGGACAACGTACTCGTACTAATGCCAGAACACGTAGAGGTAAGAAAAAAACAGTTGCAAATAAGAAAAAAGCAACTAAATAAGAATAATTGAATATGGCAAAAAAAACAACAAAAGTAGTTCGTAAAAGAAATGTTAAAGTTGATGCTGTTGGTCAAGCTCATGTGCATTCTTCGTTTAACAATATTATTATTACAATTACGAATTCAGAAGGTCAAGTAATATCATGGTCATCTGCTGGTAAAAAAGGGTTTAGAGGTTCTAAAAAGAATACCCCTTATGCAGCTCAAGTTGCTGCTGCAGAATGTGCACAAACAGCTTTCGATCTTGGTTTAAGAAAAGTAAAGGCTTATGTTAAAGGTCCTGGAGCTGGTCGTGAATCTGCTATCCGTTCAATATCTACTATTGGAATTGAAGTAACTGAAATTATTGACGTTACTCCTTTACCTCATAATGGTTGTAGACCACCTAAAAGAAGAAGAGTATAAATAATTGTAAATAATTAATCTTTAATCATAAATAAATAATGGCAAGATACACCGGACCAAAAACCCGTATTGCACGAAAATTTGGAGAAGCAATTTACGGACCTGATAAAATTTTCGAAAGAAAAAATTATCTACCTGGTATTCACGGTCTTAATAGACGTCGTAAAACTTCGGAATATGGTACTCAGTTAAAAGAAAAACAAAAGGCAAAATATACTTATGGAATTCTTGAAAGACAGTTCCGTAAATATTTTGATCATGCTCAACGTAAAAAAGGTATTACTGGTGAAGTATTATTACAATTACTTGAGTCTAGACTCGATAATATCGTTTTTAGATTGGGTATTGCTCCTACACGTGATGCAGCTCGACAACTTGTTTCGCACAGACATATAACTGTTAATAATAAAGTTGCCAATATTCCATCTTTTCAAATTAAACCTGGAGATACTGTTTCTGTTAGAGAAAAATCAAAATCACTCGAAGTTATTTCTAACTCGCTATCAAATACTAGAGCTGGAAAATATCCATGGTTAGAATGGGAAAATGAAACACTTACAGGTAAATTTGTTGCTGTTCCTGAGCGTTCAGATATTCCAGAAAATATTAATGAACAACTTATTGTTGAGTTGTATTCTAAATAAATTTTAGATTATAAATAGAAAATCGTAATTCGTAAATTTTAAATTATATATAAAATAATGGCAATTTTAGCTTTTCAAAAACCCGATAAGGTTGTAATGCTCGAGTCAACCGACACATACGGAAAATTTGAATTCCGTCCGTTGGAACCTGGGTACGGTTTAACCGTTGGGAACGCTCTAAGAAGAGTGCTTCTTTCATCTCTCGAAGGTTTTGCAATTAACAATGTAAAAATAGACGGAGTAGAACACGAATTTTCTACAATTAAAGGTGTTGTTGAAGATGTTACCGAAATAGTTCTTAATTTAAAACAAGTTCGTTTTAAAAGAGAAATAAATGAAGTTGAGAACGAAAAAGTAACTATTTCAATTACTGGGCAAGATTCTTTTAAAGCTGGTGATATTAGCCGATTTTTAACAGGATTCAAAATCTTAAACCCCGAACTTGTTATTTGTCGCATGGAGCCAAATGTGAAATTACACATGGTTATTAATGTTAACAAAGGTAGAGGTTATGTGCCTGCTGAAGAAAATAAATCTACTGATCAAGAAATTGGTGTAATTTCTATAAGTTCTATTTATACTCCTATTAAAAATGTTAAATACGCAATTGAAAATATTCGTGTTGAACAAAAAACTGACTTCGAAAAACTAATTATTGAAATTTTTACTGATGGCTCAATTGCACCTATTGATGCTCTTAAAGAAGCAGCAAAAATATTGATTTATCATTTTATGCTTTTTTCTGATGAAAAAATCACTTTTGATACAGAAGAAAAACCAGAAAATGAAGAGTTTGACGAAGAGGTTTTACACATGCGTCAATTGCTTAAAAATAAACTTATTGACCTTGACCTTTCGGTTAGGGCTCTTAATTGCTTAAAAGCTGCTGATGTTGATACACTTGGAGAATTAGTAGTTTTTAATAGAAATGATTTACTCAAATTCCGTAATTTTGGTAAAAAGTCACTTACCGAATTAGATGAGCTTTTAGTAAATATGAACTTAAGTTTTGGAATGGATATCACAAAATATAAACTAGATAAGGATTAATAATAATGAGACACAGAAAGAGTTTTAATCATTTAAGCAGAACAAGTTCTCATCGAAGAGCACTTTTAGCAAATATGGCAGCTTCTTTAATTATGCATAAAGGCATTGTTACTACTGTTGCAAAAGCTAAAGCATTAAAATCATACGTTGAACCTTTAATTTCACGTTCTAAAGAAGATTCTACACATAATAGAAGACTTGTATTTAGTTATATAAGTGATAAAGATGCAGTTTCTGAATTGTTCCGTGAGGTTGCTATAAAAGTTGCTCAACGTCCTGGTGGGTATACTCGTATTTTACGAATTGCAAACCGTAAAGGAGATAATTCTGAATTATGTAAATTAGAGTTAGTTGACTATAACGAAAATATGTTAGCTGCTAAAACTGAAACTAAACAAAAAGCTACGAAAACTCGTCGTGGTGCTTCTAAAAAGAAAGTTGAAGGCGAAGTTGTTGTTAAAAAAACTAGGGCTCCAAAAACTCCTAAATCGGAAGCCAAAAAATCTGAAGAAGATAAAACAACTGATACAGCTGAATAATTTTATTGAAAATATTTATAAAAAAGGACAAAGCTTTAGCTTTGTCCTTTTTTATTTTATCAATACTAATTTAAGAAATCAGATAATTGATTATATTTGAATTTATAAATATTTCCCTATTATAATATAATGGCATTTAATGGAATTTCGGATTTTGTTGTTGCACTCGAAGCTTCAAATCAGCTTATTAGAATAAAAGAATTTGTTAATACAGAACTCGAAATATCTGAAATTACTGATAGAATATCTAAAAGTCAATCTCAAAATAAAGCACTTTTATTTGAAAATAATGGTACAAAGTTTCCTCTTTTAATTAATGCATACGGAAGTAGCGAAAGAGTGTGTTTAGCACTAAATTTTAAAAGTTTTGATATTATTGAATTAGAATTAAATTCAATTATTAATAGTTTTCTTGAACCTAAAACTACTTTTAAATCAAAAATTAAAACACTTTTTCAGCTGCAAAAACTTTCATCTTATTTCCCAAAAGTAATTAAAAGTAAAGCTTCTTGTCAGGAAGTTATTTGTAATGAGCCAGATTTGTCTTTATTACCAGTATTAAAATGCTGGCCTTTTG